>QIHJ01000172.1 GCA_003229065.1 Candidatus Dadabacteria bacterium | reverse complement strand
TGCAGCGCTAAATGCATAGTAGTGCTGCCAAATATAACTGAAGATAATGTGCGCAAAGACTTCGATGGAACCGGTCTTCTGAGCTGTCTAAAAATTAACTCGGACGACCTGACCCCGCCTATATTCTATGAGATTAACGAGCTTACCTCATTTTATGAGAATGGCGGGAATATAATAGTATTCGTTACCGACAAAACAGGGGTTAGATCTCTACTGGTAAACAGTTTAGAACTCACTTCCGATAATTCCGAACCCGGCAAAACAGGGGCTGATACTGAGTTTAAGTCGAGTAAATCCTTTGTTACATACGCTAAGCCAAAGGAGGAAAATTTAGAGGGATACGATCTTAGCGGAAGTAACCTGGTTTATGCAAATAGAGACACATTCAAGGCATACCAGAAAACTATGGTGCCGGTTGATATACTGCTATACGACCAGGATATACCTCCTGACTTGAGAGGGTTTAATTCAGCGGTTAAAGAGTTCCGGGCAGTTTGTAAATAAAATCCACTCCGTCCGGACATTATTCAAAGTAACATGTTCCCGACTCAGGGATGCCGCCTCCTTCATCCTGCTCTTCCTCATATGAGTATTGGCAATAACAGACACCTATCTCACCGCAATCGTATGATGTGCTGCACTGCTTTCCCTGATTGCAGTCCTCACATGTTGCGGGCTTTGCGCCCATATAAACTGCGCCTGCGATAATAAATACGAAAACAATGAGTCCCAGAATTAGTTTCTTCATATCGTGAACCTCCAATTTTATAAATATCCCCTCACCGATAGAGTTTAATATACTTTCTTCATCAATCATAGGGGAATAATTGACCAAAAGGAGTGGTCATAGTGTCGTTGAAAACAAACTGCGCATTCGAAGAGCTAATAAAGAAAAAAGATGCTAACACTAAAAACTGAAAGAAGATGGAAAATTTTTTCATCCGGATTTACCCGCCTATTTTAATCGGCATAATTACTCGACAAAGAAATTTTAACAAACTCCGCTTATAAATACTACATCAATTTCAAATGTTGCATAGCTTGGTTAAAAATCATTGCCGTATACACCTAACCCCGATATTATGCTTGCGATCTTTACATAAACAGCCTAAGTATGATAATGTATATGCTACGGTTGAGGTCTAAATACAAACCAATCACAAAATGAATCTATCTGATGGAGGGTAATTATGATAAGAAGAGTTGGAGTGTGCTTAAGGACTTATTCGTTGGCTATAATAGCGATCTGCTTACTCAGTGCGTCGCCAGGAGCGGTACCCCCGAGCCAAGCTCAGGACACTAACCCCAATATTGATCCGCAAGCTTCGGAAATACTCCAGAATATGAGTTATTTCCTCGGCAGCAAATCAGAATATACATTTAAAGCGGATGCAATGTTCGATGTTCTTATAAGCGGCGAGCGTAAAATACAGTACTCTGCTCAGGAGACCGTATTCATACAAAAGCCCGATAAATTCACTATAGAATATGTAACGGATATAGGTGGGTATAAGATTTGGTATACAGGCGGACAGGCAACGATTCTATCTCTGCCGACTAACGATTTTTCATTGACTCCGCTTCCGGGGTCAATAGACCAGGCTTTGAAAAAACTTCTTGAGGAATATAGTTTTGCCCCTGCCCTGAGTGAGTTTCTATTTATTAATACCTATAGGGCTATGACTGAAAATGTGATATCGGGTGCATATTTCGGCACTAGTAAGGTATTTGGCACAAAGTGCAACCACCTGGCTTTTGTACAAAACAATATAGATTGGCAGGTATGGATAGATGCCGGAAGACGGCCGGTTCCCAGAAAATTGGTTATAACTTATAAAAATCTGCCGGGCTCACCTCAGTTCATTGCCATACTAAAGGACTGGGTAACGGATAAGCCGATCACAGGATATGCTTTTAAGGCCAATATTCCAAACATTAACAGCCGCGTGGACATGAATCAATTAATGGACAACCCAAAGCTAAATATGGGAAGTGTAAGGTCTAAGTAGTATTGAAATGAAGGTATTAGATTAAACCAAGAATTTATATTTTAAAGGATGGAAAGAGAAAAGTGCGCTGTATTACTACAGCGCACTTTTTTATATTCACTAGGCTATTACTACATTCTGGGCCTGCGGACCTTTTTGTCCGTCAACAACCGTGAACTCTACACGCTGTCCCTCTTCGAGAGAGCGGTAGCCGGTGTCGTTGATTTCACTGTAGTGAACGAAAACATCTTTTTCATTCTCTAACTCAATGAAACCAAAGCCTTTTGTAGAATTGAACCACTTTACAGTGCCAATTTTACGTTCTGACATATTGGGTGTACCTCCTATTTAAAATTGGGTTGTGCTAGCGGTTCAAAATCTCTTTCAGATAGGAATCTTAGATAGGACTAGAACTACTGCAAACTCATATAAAATATAATATACTATAGAAAAACAACAATGTCAATGAATAAAGGAGCTTTAGTCATGCATTCATTTAATACGGTGCCGGGCATTATATTTTGAGTTAGTATTTATAACTTACCATCCAGTAGGTCGTCTTCAAAAGCGATGATTCCGCTTAAATTATTTTTATAAGAGCCGGTATTCGGGAATTCGAGAGCACGAATCTTATTATACACTATATTTATAAGCTCCTCAGTACGCACGACCTCTTCATTTGCAATTTCTGCCTCAAGGTCGATCAGCTCCTCACCTTTGGGCTCCACGAATTCGAGCACTCCCCGGTTAACCATATAAGTATCCCCGAAGTCTTTTGAGTTCTCAACCAGAATTTTGTAGAAAACAAGCTGCCTACGGTAATTATGGAGTAGAGTTTTTTCGTTACTATCCTTTCCCTTCCAGTCAGGCTTGGCTTTGCCGGTTTTAAAATCGTGGACAGTGATTTCAGAGCTGCTAACCGGAACCATCTTGTCTATTTTGCCGGCCAGATGCGCGCTTCCGACTACTACACCCTGGTCCCTGAAATTAAATTCAGAATAATGGGACTTCTTGAAACTTCCTATTTTCTTACCGTAGTAAATTCTGAGAGCTTCCCTCCCCTTCTGTGAATATTTTTGAAATGCCCTTTCATTCATCCTCTCCAGCAAGAGCTTCTGATCGAACCAATCCAAGACATGTTCTAACCCCGGAGTAGTCCCGGTTTTCTTTATGTGCGTGTAGATAAACTCTATAGCACTGTGCACAGAGGAGCCGAAGGAGTTATTGTAGTTTTGGGATTGGGGAAACCTGAGAAGGTTTTGTAGAAAAAATGAATGTGGTCCTCCCCTGGTAACATTCAGGAAATTATTTAGATGTGTCACGCTAAGACGGTAGTCTTCTATAAGGGATTCAAGTGCTTCCTTCTCGTCATGAACTATTGGTGGAGTATGTTGTGACTCCCATGATAATGTGAGCATTTCCTGGACATCCTCGATACTGCTTTCGTCGTAATCATGCTTTCTTAGAGCGAGAGCTTCATTTAGTTTTGTATGCGCTCCGTCATCTAGCGGTTGTACGATAAATGGAAGGCGAGAAGACTCCTTGGCGCTTTCTTTGTATTGATAAGACGAAAGAAATAGATTGTTCTTAGCCCTGGTTAAGGCTACATAGAATAGCCTTAGTTGATCATCCGTCGTGTCCCCGGCTGGAGAGATAGACAAATTAATCGGCATTGGGAGATTCGATCCCCGTTTACCCCCGGACCAGATCTCTTCCTGGCAATTGACAAGGAACACTGTGTCGAATTCAAGCCCTTTGGCCTTATGGGCGGTAAGGAGGTTCACTGCATTATTAGCATTTAAAAATTTGCTATCGTCGATAATAGGAATATCATTCCTCTGATGTAGCTCTACAAACGGTACTAAATCTTCTATTTTTAGAACGCGATCTTTCTTATAGTCCTTTATTGCTTGTATAAAAACCCTAAGGCTCGAAAGAAAACTTAAATATTCCAGAGGGTTTCTCTTACGTTTAGCCTCGCTAAAGTAATATTCTTTAAATGGGCTGACAAACTTGTCCACAAGATTATTCTCTACAACTGCCTCTTCAACTGCTTCCTCATCCTGCTCGTTATCGGGCGCCAACTCACTCTCTGTCCCCATAAGTGTATCCAGCACCTTCTCAAGCGGCTCATTTGAGGAGAGTGTGCCAATATCTATAAGGAACGCGGCTATCATGCGTATATATTCATCCCGGTGCTCGAGCATTACGTCGAGCCAGGTTTTATTTTGGCTCCCGGAGCGGTGAGCTGTTTTGGATATATTCCATATAGTCTTTCTGCTCAATCCCCAGAATGGATAGCTGAGTATCTCGGGCAGCAACTCATCCGCCTCATAAATACTTTTCCTGCAGAGCGTTGCAATAAAACGGGAGATCATAATCAGCTGACGAACATGAGGCTCTTCTAAGACATTTTTGTCTCTCTCGTAAGTCAAAGGTACTTCAAGTTTGTTTAATAGTAGAGAGAGCACTTCGAGCTGACGGTGATAGCGCGCTATCACAGCTATGTCTGAGGGGGGGGTCCCGTTACTTATAAGCCCTTTTATTTTAGTCGCTATCCAATAGTACTCATGGAGACTGGTAGGGAAAGAATCGCACGAAATCTGAAACGCAATATTAGAATCGATTTTAGATGTAATACACTTTTGCACATTGGGCATCTTGTTTTGAAGCCGCTCTTCGCTTTGGCTTATCACATATGATGCAACATCAAGTATTTCCTGTTTGGAGCGGTAATTGGACGTAATTGTAACTACCTTAGAATCCGGGTAGGTGTGCGTGAAATTGAGAATGTTTTTTATCTGAGCGCCCTGGAATTTGTATATCGCCTGGTCATCGTCGCCTACTGCCATAACATTAGGCTTAGCCTCTCCAATACCCTTGCCTGTAATTTGTTTGAGAAGCTTCATCTGTGCATCGTTAGTGTCCTGGAACTCATCTACAAGAACATATTGGTACTTGTCCTGAAGCTCGTATTTCAAAATATTATTTTCCTCAATGCCCTCTATCGCACTTAAAATCATATCATCGTAATCATAGTATCTATGGGCATACATACGCTCTTGATACTCCGCGTAAACATCAGCCAGAGAAACGAGTTTGTCCAAATAGAGCGAGTCTCTGAGGATGAGTGCGCCGTCCTCGTCCTTCCCTGTCGTCCTGGACTTCCACTCGGAGATAGGAGTGGTTGTTGCGCCCGCTTCTACGTCGCCTAGCACATTTGTTAATGAGCTTCGTACTGTCTCTATAATGGAGGTAATATCAGGAAATGGAGAATCGTCTCCGTCTCTTGAGCCTAAAGCGTTTATAAAATTCTCTATCGCGCTAATGGTTTTCTTGCCGACTCTTGAAGAAAACACAGCATTAATGTCCGGGTTTAATAATTCGAGGGATTTGTTGTTATATTCGATAATAGATCTGAATTCCTTAGGAGCGATACCGGCTTTCTTTAAATCGCCTATTGCGGACTTTATACTGTCTAGATATGCGTACCTGCCTTCCGGATGCAGGTTGCCCAGATCATTATCATATGGGAGCTCGGAGAGTATGTCTTCAAGGATTTCGATCTGTGTAAGCTCATCTACCGGGTTAAAGATAGTACCTCTGAAGAAATACTCAGGGTAGCTCTCAATTATGTCCACGCCGAAGCTGTGAAAGGTGTGGAGCGCCACTTTAAAAGCGTCGCGTCCTACAAGCTCGGAGAGTCTATTTCTCATATTTTGCGAAGCTGAGACAGTAAAGGTGAGGCAGAGAATGTTCTTCGGAGAAATAGCTTTTTGACGGAGAATATTAGCCACCCTGAGGCTTAAAATTTCGGTCTTTCCCGTACCGGGACCGGCGACTACAAGGAGCGGACCGTCAATAGAGTCAACCGCTTCTTTTTGCTCGGGGTTTAGTTTACTGTAGCGCTCTTCAAATGTATCCATCGGATTACTGTATTAATAATTATCACTGAGTAATCCGGGTAATTCTAGAATGGGAGCTTTAGGGGTTGGAATGAGCAAGTTTATCAGATTATTCAATCTTGCCCCCCTTTCCTGAATTCCTGGATGAAAATCACACCATTTCAATGTAAGTTATAATCTTAAAATATCCACTTCGACTAAAGACTTGGAATCTAGTTTATGCTAGCCAAACAACTACAGTACTGGGCAGAGAGCCAGCCTGAGAAAATCGCTCTACAGATAAGATACTCCGACGGCTCTTATTCAAGAACAAGCTACAGGGATTTATATGACAAGTGCATTCAACTGCAAGCAAAACTCAAGTCCATGGGGTTTAAGCCCGGGGACCGTATATCGGTATACGGAGATAATTCTCCCGAATGGGTAATATCGTACCTTGCTACTCACTTTACAGGGGCGATTGTCGTACCTCTCGACGCACTCCTCGGGCCGAAGGATATATACAACTTTTTGGAATTCTCTCAGGCCAAAGCTGTAATTGCAGACAACACTCATATAGATAAACTCGCGGAAGAGCTTAAAGCTAAAGGTTCAAAAATAGAAGTATTATCGATGCAATCATTAGTTGACGGAGCGGGGGAAGAAAAGTCCCAAGAGCCCCATCGTGAGAAATCCAATGACTTATTAGCCATACTATTTACCTCGGGCACCACAGGAGTTCCAAAAGGCGTTCAGCTGTCAAACGGCAATGTTTTCAGTACCGTTAAAGCAATACTGGAAGATATTCATTTGACGCCTGAAGACAACGTTCTTAATATCCTGCCGGTACATCACGGATACTCATCTATAGTGGCTCTTCTAACTCCTCTATGGGCCGGGGCCA
>QIHJ01000332.1 GCA_003229065.1 Candidatus Dadabacteria bacterium | reverse complement strand
CCGGTCTAAGATGAGATGACTCAAGTACCCTACAACTACAGGGGTGTAGTATTCGAGCCCGCCTAGAGATAATCCTGGCTTGATCAGAGGGAGCACTAAAAGAGGGGAGGGGACTAAGAAAGCCGCGGACAACGAATGGGTCCACCCCCTGTGCTTTGCGACGACAGGCAGGAGCGCAAAAAAACCAAGCACTGCGGCCTCTTTGTAGCGGCCCGTAAGAAGAAATACCAAGTCAAGCGCTATAAAAAACCCGTAAAATAGCTTTTGTCCCATGCTGTTCGTATCGACATCCGGCCAGATGGAGCCAAGTATGCATAAGCCGAACCATGTGAGTACTTCAATAGAGGGTTTGTAGGCGAAAAATACTATAAGCACTACTAAGTAGATAATGAATGCGAATGAGCCGCCGGCCAAGTGCCCTTTGTAAAGACTCACAACTATCCTTTATAAAGACTCATTCTTGACTTTAAGAGGCGAAGCGGTGTCGTAGAGCTCAAGCCAATCAATGAACTTGGGGTCCCTTCCTTCTACAATGTTGAAGAATCTTGACTGAAGCCTCTTTGTAACAGGGCCGGGTTGCCCTGTTCCGATGAGTCGCCCGTCAACTTCCCGGATGGGAGTAATCTCTGCTGCGGTGCCGGTAAAAAAGGCTTCGTCCGCTATATACAACTCGTCGCGGGTGAATCTTTCTGTCTCAACTTCTATACTTTCGTCTTTTGCTATCTTGAGCACCGAGTCCCTTGTAATACCCTCGAGGACAGATGTAAGAGGGGGGGTTTTCAGCATGCCTCTTCTTACTATAAATATGTTTTCCCCCGTGCCCTCGGCAACGTAACCCTCTTTGTCAAGCAATATAGCTTCATCAAAACCTAAGGATGTGGCCTCGAGCTTGGCCTTAACCGAGTTTACGTAGTTCCCCGTTATTTTGGCTTTGGTCATGAATGAGTTAACGCCCATTCTCGTAAAGGAGGAAATCTTGGCTGTAATCCCCTTTGAGAGCGCCCCTTCGCCCAAGTATGTGCCCCAAGGGTAGGCTGCTATCGCAAGCTCTATGGGGTTATCTCCGGGGTGGAGACCGATCTTGCCTCCTGCAATATATGCAAGGGGTCTTATGTACGCTTCTACAAGCTCATTTATCTGAAGGAGCTCGAGTGTTGCCTCAAGGGTTTGCTCCTTGCGGAAGGGAATCTTGATCTCCGCTATGTGGGCAGATGCGTACAAACGATCTATATGATCCTCTAGTCTGAATACCGCCGATCTGGAGTCGTCGCACTTATAAGCCCTTATGCCCTCAAACACTGCAAGACCATAATGCAGTGTATGAGCTAATACATGCACTTGGGCCTGATCCCAAGTGACGAATTCGCCATTGAACCAAATTTTATAGGGCTTAGAGGACATGCAATGCTCCTATTAGAGTAGTATTATAATATCTATAATCTGTTAAATATTCCTTTTTTTCGCTTTAGTTGTCAAGTTGTGTACTAACATTTTCTTGACTCCACCCTGTTTCTTTGAATAATTATAGCTATGGCAAAGCAAGAAAATGAGAGCCCGGGACAGGTAATAATTAAAAAATACAGCAACCGAAGGCTGTATGATTCGACCAATAAGCGCTACGTTACCTTAGAGAATATATCTGAGCTTATACGTGCGGGGAGCGAAGTTAGGGTTATTGATTCTCAGAGCGGTGCGGATATCTCCAAAGTGATTCTGATACAGGTAATTCTGGAGAGCGAGAAAAATAAAGAGGACATACTCCCGGTTTCCTTTTTGCATATGCTAATAAAGTACGGCAATAAAGTCGCTAAGGATTTTTTTGAAAATTACTTTCTGATGATGTTTCAACCCTATCTTTCAGTTCAGGATAATTTTAAAAAGAATATGAAAATGTGGCACGAGATGGGGTGGTTCCCGCCCGGCGGCGGAATGGCCCCTAATTTTGATAGTAAGAGCCCTCTCGGCGGGACGATGTCAGAGAGCGAGATGAGTAAGCACTTAAAAGATATGTTCGACGCCACAAATAAAAAAACCAAAGAATCTCCTGAGTCTCCGAATGATGTCGAGCTTCTGATGGAAAAAATAAAGAAGCTTGAAGATAAGGTTAATTCCTTAGACGATGATAAGTAGCCGGTCTAAGAATATTCCCAACTTCCGTTTAACTTCCAACCGTTCAATACTGGTTGTTACTACTGATGGTTACTTGTTTCAAGTTAACTCGTTACAGGATATCTATAAAATCGGCGTCTACTGAGTCGCCTTGCAGCAAATCACCCCTTACCTGAACTGTCTGACCGATAAGAATGTCCTCGCAAAGTATCTCGTCATTGTCTCTGAATACGTCTGTTGAAGCTGAAACCTGTACTATTACGTCGGTAGATTGACCTTCTCTTTTTGCCTCCACCTCTAATGAGCCTGAGTTGGCTAGGCAGTTGTTAGTAATTACATCCCCTTCAAATGTTACTTCAGTAGGGTCTGAAAATATGATTACGCCGTTTTCTAATGTTATATTTCCTAGCTCCACTCTGGCGGTGGGGAATACCGTAATATTTATGAGACCTAAGAGATTCATGCCTGTAGAGCTAAAAAACTCTAACCTGGGTGTACCTGCAAATGTGCTGGATAAGCTGCTTATACTGAAAAAGCCGGCTGTATTGGTAGTGTCTGTGAATTCAACATTATCATCAGCCGTTATAACTACCATAATCCCCTCCGTATCTTCATCCGGAATAATGTCAGTTATTGTCCCCTCTACTATCTCAGGGTCACTGCTGCCACCTCCCCCGCCTCCTCCGTTGTTACCGCCGCTACCGAAATCTACGTCGCAGCTGCTGCCTATAGTTAGAAAAGATACAATGAACAATAGGATTAGAGCTGTTCCAAACGTGGTTGAGTTTTTTTTTCTCATTTCTCCTCCTGAAAGGGACCTCATAGACTATGAAAATATATTATACCCTTAGTTATTAGTTTTTCATTATAATGTAAGGATTGGTCTTATAGTTATAAGCATGGTAGGATTCCATGTTCAAAATTCCCTCAGAGTGTATTAAATGAAGCCATTGCCTAAAGTGCTTTTCATAAACCATTCCGTCAGAGACGGAGGGCCTGGTAAAAGCCTATTCTATTTACTTAAATATCTGGATAGAGAGAAAGTCAATCCCTATGTTATGGTGCCTAAGGACGATGTGTTTTCCGAGAGGCTAAAGTCTGAAGGGATATATGAGAATGTAATTATAGATAAGAGGTTCCCTGAGAACTTGAAAAGACCTCGTATATTTAAAGGGACGGATACTCAGGGGATTGCGGCGGCAATTATGAAATTTATTTCTATCCTCCTTAACCTTCTCGACCTGACATCTTTGGTTATAACTTCCCCTTATATAATAAAAAAGAACGGCATAGATCTTATCTACTGTAACGGCACACAGGCTAAAATAGCGGGCGCGCTTATGGGGCTCGTGAGCGGGCGTCCTGTAATCTGGCATGTGAGGAATATACAACAGACAAAGGTCCTGGGATCTATTATATACACGCTTGCGAGGCTTCCGCAGGTAAAAAGGATAATCTGTGTTTCGGGGCCTACAGCAAACCAATTTCCCGCCGCCAGAGAAAAACTAATTGTGATACATAACGGTATAGACGAAGAGGAATATGACCCGGCTACTACGGTCGGGGACTTGCGCTCCGAATACGGCATCCCCGCGCGGACTACTGTAGTCGGGAGCACGGGGAGAATTGTTCCCAGAAAAGGTTATCCGCTTTTTGTGGAAGCCGCACAAAAGTATCTGGAGAAAGCTCCTGATAAGAATAAGAATGTTAAATTCGTCATTGTCGGAGATACTCCTTATTTTTTTCAGGACAATCATCTTGCAAATATAAAAGAGCTTGTAAATAAGTATGAGCTTCAAAACTATTTTATTTTTACCGGCTACAGGCCCGACGTGAAAACGTCGCTCAAGGATTTTGATATATTCGTGATACCCTCAAACTATCCGGATCCGTTCCCGCGCTCGGTTATAGAGGCTATGTCGTTTGCGCTTCCGGTGATCGGGTTTAAAGCGGGCGGGATTGTGGAAGCGGTAGAGAACGGGGTGAGTGGGATTTTAAACGACTCAGGGGATACAGAGGGGATGGGTGAAGCCATACTAAAACTCGCCCGTGATAAGAAACTCTTACGGAAGATGGGCAAAGCAGGGCGGGACAGAGTGAAAGAGAAATTTACTGCAGTGCATATTGCCCGAGAGATCCAGGACAATATCCTCAATGTGCTAGGTTTAACATAAAGAGTATTAGGTTCGACTAACTTCATTTAGTCCTTTTTTCTTTCAGAGCGGAATATTAATTTTATAGGCGTACCTTCCAAGTCAAATTCACGGCGGAGCTTGTTCTGCAGGAACCTCTTATAGTTTTCAGGCACTCCCTTTATCTCATTTGTGAATATTACGAAGGTCGGCTGTTTGGTCATGGGCTGGGATATGTAGTAGAATTTTATCTCCTTTCCCTTGTGTATCGGGGGAGGGGAGGTATCTATAATATTCCGTATAAAGTAATTGAGCTTTTTAGTTGGTATTCTCTGGCTGAAGTTTTTATAGACCTTGTCTATCGTTTTGAAAATCTTTTCGGTCCCTCTTCCGGTAAGGGCTGAAATAATAAGTACTGGGGAGTAATCGACCGCTAATAGGTTGTCTTTCAGAATGCCGTCTATATCGGGGCTCTGTGATACTTCGCTCGGCACCAGGTCCCATTTATTGAGCAGTATTATGCAGCCCCTGCCTTTATCGGCAATAAGCCTTGCGAGTCTTGCGTCCTGATGGGTCGGGCCCTCTCCGCCGTCGATCATAAGAAGCGCTAAGTCTGCCCTTTCCATTGCCCTCACAGCACGGAATACGCTGTGCTTTTCGACTGAGAAATTAATTTTAGATTTCCTTCTTATCCCCGCGGTATCAATAAAGAGGTAAGTGCTTCCATCCCTCTCTATATAGGTGTCGATCGTGTCCCTTGTGGTTCCGGGCTCCGGGCTTGTCATGAGGCGGTCTTCGCCGAGAATGCGGTTTATAAGCGTCGATTTGCCGACGTTGGGCTTTCCGAGTACCGCAATTTTAACTACTCCCTCTTGCTCTTCCTCATAGACTCCTTCCTGCTCTGGAAGCTCTGCCACAATGTTGTCCAGAAGCTCGTTTATGTTTCTACCCTGCACGGCGGAGATTGGGATATATTTATCTATGCCCAGTGAGTGGAAGTCGAGCGTAGCCGGTTCATGCTTTTTGTCGTCGATTTTATTTACAGTGAATATCACAGGCTTTCTTACGCGTCTCAGGAGCTTTATTACGTCTTCATCGTGCGGCATAACGCCATCCCTTCCGTCCAGCACAAAGAGAATGAGGTCTGATTCTTCTATGGCGATTTCTATCTGTTCTTTTATGAGGGAAGGGTATTCTTCTTCTTTGCCCTCCGGATCAAACCCTCCTGTGTCCACAAGGCTGAAATCCCTGCCGTCCCAATCCGTGTCGGCGTAAATACGGTCCCTTGTTACTCCCGGGACATCCTCAACGATTGACTTACGCTCACCGATGAGCCTGTTGAAGAGGGTCGATTTACCGACGTTGGGTCTGCCCACTATGGCGACGAGCGGTTTTCTCGAGTAGTTAACTGTATTTGTGATTTGTTCCATAAAGATTTTCCCGTGTAACCAGTCCGGCGGTTCGAGACCTCTTTCTAGGGTATAAGTACCAGTCCGGAGCTCATATTTAGTTCCGCTATTGCATATTAGAATATACTTATAATGTAATTCTCTGTATTAGATATAAAAGCTATCTTATCTACACTCTAATCGGCCGTTTTGGTTTGCCACCTGACCGTAGCACTCCCCGGTATCCAGTGAAGTCCAGCGCCAGCTGCCGTCTCGTCGTTGACACTCAGCGCTTAGTATGTCTCCGTTTATGCTAAGCTCACGGCAGCTCTCTTTATAGCTTCCGCGGGGGAGCATGTTGTGATGGTGTCTCCGGCCGCATGTGAGTCTTCCGTTCTGGTTGCTTATATCCTGATAGCAGTTCCTGTAGTCAAGAGAGGACTCGCGCCACTCGCCGTCCTGCATCTGACACCTGGCCCAGAGCTCGCCGTCCCGGGTGTTTATATTCCGGCAAGTCTCTTGGTAGCTTCCTGAAGGGGCCCAGTTATTCCCCCCTCCCCCTCCAGCTTGATTACAAGTTAGGTTGCCGTTGTCATTATGTATCGGCCCGTCGCAGGAGCCATAATAAAGTACGGTATTCTGCCAGCTCCCGTCTTGTTTACGGCATTTAGCCTCGAGCATGTGTCCTATTTTTATAAGGTTTTCACACGAATCTTTGTAGTTGCCGGGCGGGTATCGCTGCGCAAAAGAGTTTGTACCTGAAAGCAAAACTCCGGTAAATAAGAAAACACTTAAAACTAATATAGCTCCCAAACCTTTAAGAATTTTCATATCAGCCCTCCCATAGATTGATTTATAGAACCATTATTATCTTTATAGGCAGCGTAAGTCAAGGGGTAACAGAGAATATGATGTATGATAAAAGATTTGCAGGGGTGCCTTACGGCTTCATACATCTCTCACGCTGCGGCGGTTATATACTTAGGGGCTACCTTCCTGATAGTATTTCTTAATATTTCTGAGAACGAAGCTATGGTGATAAGTGAGCTGTTCTTCAGAATACTGCTGGTCTTTACCGTAAGGGCAGGCTCGTCTGGAAGCGCAGCTGCTCGAACAAGTATCCTCGGCCATTCTGAATGCCATACAGGACTCCCAGTCCCAGCCATTTTCAGAGACAGTATTTGCGGGGCATGCGCTTATGCAGGGCTTATGACAGGAAGGGCAGGGGTCAAA
>QIHJ01000285.1 GCA_003229065.1 Candidatus Dadabacteria bacterium | reverse complement strand
ACCCGCTTTTTTTATTAAAATATTACCCTATGACAGAGGATAGAGCAAGAAACGCCCGCTGTCAAAGAAATTGTATTCGGAAAACCTTAAGTATATGTAAAAACTGTAAGGAAACTATAATATAATTTGTGCAGTTTCCGTTAGTCTCTATTTAAGCTGTTATCGTTCTTCTCCGGATAGCCAACAGAGCTATTATCCCCAATACTCTCGACATTGTAATAAGTCCCCGATCGGATAGGGTGTACACTTCGACTGGCTCAGGGCGAGCGGAGTTTACTAATCCCTCCCTATTAGATTTTGTTGCAGCTGAGGAGCTAAAGTCTAAGTGACTACATTACTCCTTTTCCACAAAGGGAGAGGCAAAAAGACGACACCCTTTTGCTCTGTTTTACTATTTAGCGGTGTGTCCCCTGATATCTCGATTTGATATTGTGAAGGATCTCTATCTGCTCCGGTGTTAAAACGCCTTTTACTTTAAGGAACATCTGAACTTTTATTCTGGTTAAATTGGCTTTTATATGCCCAATATCGTCAATCATCATTAATACTTCTTCGTTATTGGAATCAGACTTATTTAGTTTTTTTCTGAGTTGTATCTCCTTTTGTCGAAGCTCTTTCTGAAGTTTTAATATCTTGTTTTTATTCGAGCTGAAAATCCTTTCTATCGAGCTTGCCTGCTGCTTCGTAAGCCCCATCTCACTTGCGATATTGGGGTTTTTCCACCACTTATAATTGGATTTACTACCATAGTAGGCGTAAGCGCTAAAACTGATAAAGTAGATCAGAGCAAATAGTACTAAAGATACCCTCAATTCATACCTCCGTTACCGTTTACGTCGAAGTTGTTATCCCAGGGACCGTATATTGCCAGCAGCTCAGAGGTCTCAGAAGTTGTAACCCGGTCAAGCTCGATTAGGATCATCTCGTCTTTCTCATCGGCGCTTCTGAACGCTCTATCCAATGTGCCGGGTCCGAGTAGCGCAAATGTGAATATACCAACGATTAACACAGTGGCTAGAGCGCCGCTTACTGCCAGATTGGGCTTAAAACCCTTTAAGTAGCCAAAGAACCCTGTCTTGGCTTTATCCTCTTCCACTGATACTTTATTCCAAAACTTAGTGACAAACTCACCCTCTGGCTCAATTTCGTCCCAAGCATCAAGAGCGTCCCAGAGCTTCTCTGAGCGAAGGAAGTATTGTTCGCACCCGTTACAATCCCTTATATGCTCATCTACTATAACCTTTTCGGCCTCTCCAATATCCTCCGAGGAATAGCGTACGATCAATTCCTGAATACCTCTACACTCCATAGCCTCCTCCTTGCGCTAAATGTGGTTCCAATATGTCTATTAACTTCATCCTTCCTCTGTGGACGTAGGCTTTAACTGCCCCTACTGTGCATTCTAGCACTTCTGATACTTCTTCATATGAAAACCCTTCGTATTTACAGAGCATAATAGCAACTTTTTCTCTTTCAGGCAAAACCTCCAGCGCCTTAAATATATGTTCTTTCATTTCTTTCCTATAAATTATATCATCTGCTATCTGAACTCGTTGGTCCTCTATTTCCCCTTTAGTTTCTTCAATTTCATCCAGGCTCAGGTTCTTGGGCCTTCCCTTCAAGTGCGTAAGGCTCACGTTAGTCGCTATTTTATAGAGCCACGTGGAGAACTTAGCCTCAGCTCTGTAGTTCTTAGCCGAGCGGTATACGCGAAAAAAAACCTCCTGTGCCAGATCCTCTGAATTATCTCTCATATTCGTAAACCTGTATATATAATTCACAACCCCTTTATAATGCCTTTTCATGAGCTCGCTGAATGCACTATCGTCCCCAGCCTTTGTCCTCAACATAAGCTCTATATCGCTTTGCATATGAATGCCAGCCTAGCTTTATTAATTACTAACCGCATAAATCCAAAAAAGTTGCAGGTTTTAACACACTTACATGAGATTTAAGTTTGAGAGCGGTAATTTGCTTAGCCTAAAAATACTTCACAGAGATAAGCACGTGAGGCTTATAATACTCAAAAACAGATACTGTTAGTAAAAATTCTACCTGATTCTCAGCCTTCTATACCCAAAACGCCCCGGCATAAATAAAAATCTTTGTTTAAGACTGCGCTCCGACCGGGGGGTCTTTAATACTTTTAGAGCGCGACAATATTTTAGTACTTAAATTATAATCTATAAAACGGTCGAATATATACGGGAGTATTAGCTTTTTGGCTACAAAATAAGCTACTCCCACATAAAACGCCCCTATAACGAGGTCAATTATATAGTGATGATTAAGATAAACGGCTGCAAACCAAGCGCTTATTGGGTATAACACGAAGACCCAGGTCCACCCCCTGAAGCGGAGCCATATGAAGAGTGCAATCAACGTCGGATAACCGGAGTGAAGGGAGGGAATTGCAGCAAAATAATTGGAGTTAAATGTGCCCCAGAGCGTCTGAAGAAAGTTATTCCCGATAAGGAGGTCAAAGTTTATGAGCGATGCCGAGGAATCATAGAACTCAAGCGAAGGCTGCTCGAATCCGTGGAAGAATACATACCAGGGAGGGGCAGAGGGAAATATCATAAACGTAATAAGAGCCATTGAGTTTAGAGTGGTGAATGTATAAACGAAAAGATAAAATGTCCTTCTTTCATTGAGAGTGTGCCAGAATATCCATCCAAGGATAAGTGGAATTATAAAATGCAGGAGATAAGTCGTTGTAGTGAATATATCAAGCGCCGTCTTTATAAATGTACCTTCGTATGTCACTTGAAATATCTGGAAATAAAAAGCAGGCACCGTCGAGCTTGTCATCCATCCGAAAAGCCTCACTTCAAGATCAAAAGGCTCAAAAACAAATATATAGCCCCTGACCGAATCCACTAAACCCCTCATACTGTCATAAGCGATCCAAAATATAATAAAGGGAGACCAGTCTACTAAAAACATCTTGCCCCACTCCCTTCCGAAAAAGACGAAAACCAAAACGAGCGTGCACAAAAAGAAATGATCGGGCCTGACACCGATGAAGACATGCATAAGGTAGATATACAAGAGAACAACTGCCAGGACAGAGGCCCTCCATTTTACATCTGAGCGATCAATAGCCGAAAAGCCAAGCTTTTTTAATATACACTTTAACATTCTATATCCCTAAAGCCGCCAGGATTTTGCTGTAATTTAACGTAAAAGCCCGATCTGATTTTTACGGAATAAAGTACTCTAAACAGACTTTGATATAATATCAATTATCAGTATTGAGGTATATTTTGATTTGGGGCTTAGTATTTACTATGTAAGAGCTTGAGACTATATACGGCAATTCCAAATTTAGGTTATAGAAATATTACTTATATATATTCGGGGCCTATTTCTTTTTAATCCTTTCAAGATATTCACCGGTTCTCGTATCGACTTTTAGAATATCTCCTATATCTATAAATAGAGGAACTTGGATAGTGGCTCCCGACTCAAGTGTTGCAGGCTTTGTGCTTCCCGACACCGTATCCCCCTTAACGCCGGGCTCAGTCTCACTAACCTCCAATTCAACAGCTGTCGGAAGCTCCACACCCGAGGGCTCTTCGTTCAAGTAAAGCACGCTTACTTCCTGCTGTTCTTTCATGAACTTAGCAGAATCACCAACCTGCTCCGGGCTTAAAGTATGCTGTTCATACGTTTCCAAGTCCATAAAGTTAAATCCTATATCGTCTTTATAGAGGTACTGCATGTTCTTTCTTTCCATGTCCGGTACGGTAAAACTGTCCCCGGAACGGAAATTTTTCTCCTGTACCGCACCCGTGACCAGGTTTCTCATCTTTGTCTTCATCACGGCGCTGCGCTGGGCGACTTTTGAGTGGCGGTATTCGATAATTTCCCAAATCCCCCCTTCAAACTCTATCTTAAGACCCTTATGAAATCGATTTGTTTCGACAACTCCCATTTTCAGTACTACCTCCTTTCAAACTTTGACTTCTTAAATACACATACTAACTCAACCCGCCCTGAGCATCTCCATTATTCTCTACTTCATCACCGTATTCATCACTCTCATCCGGTATTTTGTAGTCCTCCGACGCCCAAGCTCCGAGATCTAGCATTTTACAGCGTTCAGAGCAAAACGGTCTCCACTTATTCCCCTCCCCCTTGACTCTCTTCTTACATTTGGGGCATTTCTTAATCTTAGAAGTCTGTAAATTCATAGCAAGATTTTAGAGACTGAATTTTATATATTACATTCACTTGTGAGAACTCTCATTCTTCGAGGATTCTTTCTTATCACTAAGCGCATCCTCGATAAGCTCGCACATAATATGAGCGATAGTTATGTGAAGCTCCTGTATCCTGGGTGTAGATTTTGACGGCACGCTAATACAGCAGTCCGCAAGTCTCCTTACCTTGGACTTATCAGAACCCACAAACGCTATAGTTTTTAGTTCCATCGACTTTGCGGTTTTAAGAGCCTTAATCACGTTGGGGGACTTTCCTCCCGTGCTAAGACCGAGCGCAACATCTCCTTTTTTCCCAAGAGCCTCAATCTGTCTTGAGAATACATTTTCGAAAGAGCCGTCGTTTGAAATAGAAGTTAATATAGAGCCGTCGGTTGTAAGAGCGATTGCCGGAAGCGCTTTTCTCTTAAGAGCATACTTATTAACAAGCTCGGCCGCTATGTGCTGTGAGTCAGAAGCGCTGCCCCCGTTTCCGAATATCAAGAGCTTATTGCCCGACTTAAGGGCTTTTTGTAAAATTGTCGCAGCCGCTACAACCTCCTCAGCAGACTCTTTTGCAAAACGAAGCTTTAGATCGGCGCTCTCTCTAAGTATCGATACTATGCATTCCTTCATATTCTAGGTCCTCTTAAACATCCTCTCTATCTCCTGGTACGTCAGCTTCTGCGCAACTGGTCTTCCGTGAGGGCATGAGTGGGGAAACTCCGAGCCGTCGAGCTCTTTTAAGAGTGACTCCATTTTCTCGTAATTGAGCTCAAAGCTCGCCCTAATAGATGCATGGCAGGCCATTGTAGAGATTACCCTTTCTATTCTTTCACTCAAGCTCTTCTCCCCTCCGCCCTCACCCATCTCAGCTATTATATCCTTAAGAAGCTCCGAGTAGTCTGTAGATTTAATAAGCGCTGGAGCTGAGCGAAGCACAACTGAGTTCTGACCGAAATCCTCCACCCTGAGGCCCAGCGCCAGAAGTTCCTTTCTTTGCTTCCCGATCAAATTCGCCTCGTATGGAGAAAGCTCAATAACCTCGGGAACAAGGAGCTCCTGTACCTGAAGCGGGCTTAATTCAAGATATGCGTTCTTTATCTTTTCATAATTTATCCTCTCATGCGCAGCGTGCTGATCAATAAGGATCATACCCTCCCCGTATGCGCACACTATATAAAGATCCCCGAGTTGTCCTATTATCTTTAAGCTTGAATAGAAACCCTCCGCACCGAAAAGCTCTCTGGGCTCCTCATCGACATTCTCACGATCGATATTCTCTTGTGCCTGTGAGCTATGAGTAACCGTGTCTTTAATACTACGAGAGTCAATATGCACGCTATAGGCATGATTTTGCACATTAAGGGGATCCCCGCTCTGAGCGCTCCTGTATTCAGGACTGCCGGGACTATGGGAACCGAAATGTGTGCGGAGCTCTCTTCCCGAAAACTCTTTTCGGGTGATATTGTCTGTTCTCACCTTGTAATCCTTTAACCATGGGGCAGACTTCAGCATTCCTTGGATTGCGGACTTCACTAAGTCGCCGACTATTCTTGTATTCTGGAACCTCACCTCACTCTTCGTCGGGTGGACGTTAACGTCTACATCTGCGTACGGAATCTCAACATATAACGCTCCTTGGGGAAACTTGCCTTTCTCAAGCATTTTACCGTACGCATCTATCAGGATACGCGTCAGGAAGCGGTCTTTTACACCTCTTGTGTTTACGAAAGTAAAGAGCTTTTGAGTATTCGATCTGGTATCCAAGGGGCTGCTCATAAACCCCTTTATTCTAATAGCGTTTGCTGCGGCACTGACTCTGTAGAGCACACAGTTTGGAAAGATTTCAGCTGCCCTCTCAGAGGTTTTACCCCGCCTCTGAAGACGGAGCAGCGTTTTGCCGTCGTGCGTAAGCTCAAACGAACAGCCCGGGCTCGAGAGCGCCAGACGCTCCGTAACAGCCAGCACATTACTAAGCTCGGTCTCAGTCCTTTTCATAAACTTATGTCTTGCGGGCGTGTTGAAGAAAAGATTTTTAACCTCTATGGTTGTTCCCCCGGGTGAGCCGGTTTCCTCTACTTTTTTTATCACTCCACCCTGAATCGAAACCTCTGTCCCAATTACTTCGGCCTCCGGCTTCGTTGTGATTCTAAATCTGGAAACGCTTGCTATACTTGGGACGGCTTCTCCGCGAAACCCGAAAGAGCTTACAGAGAAAAGGTCTTCCAAATCCTTAATCTTACTCGTGGCGTGGCGCTCGAGCGAAAGTAGCGCCTCGTCCCTGCTCATTCCCAGCCCGTCGTCTGAGACCCTGATCAGTCTCTTTCCTCCGGCTTCAAGCTCTATCTTTATAGCTGTACTGCCGGCATCAAGCGAGTTCTCGACCAATTCCTTAACGACTGAGGCCGGCCTTTCGACTATCTCACCCGCCGCAATTTTTGAGACAAGATTATCTGGGAGTATTCTTATCTTTCCCATCTTCAAGCACCCCGGTAAAACGCCATTCTACATAACCAGAGGCTATGCGTCAAAACCGAAATTGCCTATTCCTTAGTGTTAATTCAGGGAATACACTCGGCGTGGATTACAGTTGTTTTAATTAATTCCCACGACCACACTTCGCGCTCGCCTCTGTCCCCTTGATTTTATCCTGCTCTCGCTCATAAACGACATTCACTCGCTGCCCCCACTGGCATCGCTGTGAAGCGCTCGCCTCTGTCCTCTTGATTTTATTCCTGCTCTC
>QIHJ01000108.1 GCA_003229065.1 Candidatus Dadabacteria bacterium | reverse complement strand
ACAGTGTGTCCATCTGCCGCTTGACCTCTTGTGTCATGTCGTTTACGCGGCTCAGGTTCTCTTTGGTCGTTTTAATTCTGGTCTCGGTCTCACGGCGGCGGATTTTATATTTCCTAATGCCCGCCACTTCTTCGATCAGCGCCCTCTTTTCCTCCGGCTTTGCCGTTATCATCTGCTCCACTCTGCCCTGACCGATTACCGAGTATGACCTTGCGCCCGAGCCCGTGTCTATAAATATATCGGTAATGTCCTTTAGTCTGCATGTGACGCCGTTTAAGTAGTATTCACTCTCCCCTGATCGGAATATCCGGCGTTTTATCTCCACTTCTTCAAAGTTATAGTTTGGAACGTCTTCAAGTACGAGCGCAACCTCGGCCATACCTAGGGGTTTTAAGAGTTCGCTTCCGTTCGATATCAGCTCCTCCATGATCTCCGCCCTCAGCTGTCTTGGGTTTTGCTCTCCCAGTATCCATCTTATAGCGTCCAGCACGTTTGATTTGCCGCATCCGTTCGGGCCCACGATAGCGCTCATTTCGCGGTCGAACAGTATCTTGGTTTTTTCGTAAAATGATTTAAACCCGTGTATGGCGATAGATTTGATTTTCATTTTATACTATGGAGCACTAGGTTAACAAAGAGTTTAGAGAATGTAAATCGGTAATGCCAAAATATAAATCGGTAATACATTTGGAGTATTATATTTCAAAGCTCAATTGGATTGGATGATCTACTTCTTAAAGAGGCTTGACCAAAACCTTTTTTCTATCTTGGAGTCTTTTCGCACTTTAAGGTTTTCTCTCTTACGTGTGTTTATTAAGCGGAGCTCCCTTTTAGCTTCAATATAATTAGGGTTGGTCTGAAGGGCCTTTTCGTAGTTTTGTTCGGCTTTTTGTATTTCGTCCCGGCTCTTATATATAGATCCCAGGTAATAGTAATTCTCAGCGATAGAACTGTTTGTATCTATTGCTCTTCTCAAATCCTCTATCAAGTCCTCCACTACCCCGTTCTTATCATCAGAGGCAAGGTACCTTGCCCAGGCGTAAGCCCCTATATATGCCGGCTCACCGGGATTTATTTTTAGGGCCTCTGCGAGTTTGGCTGATGCTTCGGGATAGTTCCTCTGTGTAAGGAGTGTCTGTCCCCGTTTGAATTCAAGCTCTGCTTCATAGATAGATTGCGCCTGTATTTTGAGCTCGGATATCTGCTCCTGCGAGCTATAATTTTCACGTTTTTCACTGTCCGATAGGGTCTCGTATGCAGAATTGATCGCCGTGAAGATTTCCCGGGCTTTCTCACTGATATATTCAGGGATATTCTGATTGACGTCCGGATGGTAGTCCTTCACTAACTTATAATAGGCGTCTCTAATCTCCTCTGGGTGTGCGTCCTCTGTTACCCCTAAAATCTGATAGTGATCCTTTTGTGGAAGTGAGTCGTGAAACTCGAGTATCCTTTGGACAAATTCGTCTCCGATACCCGAATTATCATCATCGATAACACGCTGCTCCTCTTTTAGGGGCGTAACCGGTTCCTCCAATTGAGCTCCAGATTGAAAGGCGTGGTCTTCGTTCTCAAACGTAGAGAAGAGCTCCGTGTCGTCTATTGAAATTTCCTTGGGTGTATCTTGCGGGGATGATCTTGGAGATTCAAGCTCCGTTTCAGAAGCATTCATGTTATTGGAGAATAAACCGGGATCGATCTCTTGCGCTTCAGGCTCTCTTTCACTCAGAAGCGTAATTTCCTCAGGATTAATCTCTATTTCAAGTGGCGTTTCCCTGATTTGAGCCTCTTTTGTACTGTTGCCGCTATTGTCCGGCTCAAGTGCTGACTCTAACTCCTCTCCACCCACAGGTTTGGGCTCATCATCATTTAAGCTTGAAATAACTTCTTCAGCTAGAGGATTTGTTTCAATCTGAGGTAATTCGTCAGTATTGTTATCTTCATCAAGTGAGATTTCGTATACCGGACTGTCATCAAACCGGTTTATTCCTCCGGGAGCTTCTTCTGCCGATTCTTCCGAGAGCTCAACTTCCTGATCATCCGCTATATCTTTGTCAGGGTCCTTTTCTTTGTCCGGGAAGAGACCGGGATCATTGTCTTCTCCGACTACTTTATCCTCCATATCCCTGTCCGTATCCGATATCTCTTTAATATCTTCTGAGCCATTTGTAGAGCTTTCTTCCGGAGCTTCAACATGAGTGGGACTTATCTCTTCCGGGCTTTTCAGAAACCCGTTTTTCATTCCCTTCTCTGATTCATAGACCTCGAGCTCAAGCTCTATAAGCTCTTCACGCTCCTGTATTATTTCGGGGTTTTCTTGAGCCTTGGTTGCTATCTTATTTTCACTTATGTAGCGTTCTACGGATTTTCTTCCTATCGATTCAAGCGATAATCCGGGCAGCTCGATCACTTTAAAGAGACCCAGGAGATAAAGCAGCTTCAGAGCTTCGTATTTCTCCAATTTGGTTTGACTGAGGATGTCTTTTACAGACGTGTTATTTTTGAGGAGCTGTACCATTCTGAGCTCTTTTGGCTTAAGCTCCATATTGTTTATTGTACTTTGTGGTTTGCTCGCCAATTTGATTTGCGGGTTTATGTCTTCGATCTTCTCTGCGTATACAAATCTTTTTACCGCTTCATTCATTATTTTGGGAAGCTTTATATCATGCTCTACTGCACCGTCCGGTAGCTGGGCGTCTTCTCTGAAGCTGTATTCGCCGCTTAAGCAGCAAAACCCTCTCAATACCTTTTCTTCTATTTGAAGCTCCAGGTAAGCGCTCAACTCATGGGGTGTAATGATTCCCGAATCGATAAGCACTTCGCCGACCCTCATTTTTCTTTCCCTTGATTTCTCGAGTATGTCTCTGTGCGTTTTAGGGTCGATTCTCCCGGTATTTAAAAGAATACGCCCGATCATTGTTTCTCTTTCACCCCCCTCAGCGTAGACCGGGGAGCCGTTCTTAAAATAAATATTAAGGTCCGATTCAGAGGATATCGACAGGATTCCGCTCGCCCCCTTACGGTATATCTCTACAAGCAATATAGGGTAAAAAGTACGGTCCAGACTCCCTTCGTCCACAACTACCTCCCTTTCCCCAAGGTGAGTTACTTCAGCAATGTTAGCTTTCAGATAATCAAAGAGGTCATTTATTTGGCTCGTATCGTCCAGCATCAGCACCTGATTTAGCTTGACTTGGCTTTGATCTGCTTGGTTTTTAGATGTAAAATCCGGTATCGAGAACTCTTTTGAGTCTCTGATTTTTGTAATAAGTGCAGGGCTGATTTCCCTTTCGGTTATTTCTATTACCGAGAGCGCGGGCTTGTCCTCAAAAAGGCGGTCAATACCCGTTTTATAGTCCATTAAAACGGTTACGTCGAGGTCTCTTAGCTCGAGAAACTCTTTTATAACACGGCAGTAGTCTCTTTGTGAGCCTATTATAAGGACTTCGTTCGACAATTGTAAGTTGCTCCTTTCGGGTAATCAACCTTGAGTGGGGAACAGAGCTGGGTTAGGGGTAATTTCGGACTTTCTCCTAAGGTTCTGGAGCCAGTTCTGGCGGAGGTTGCCCTGTTGTCTTATCAGCTCCTGTTCCTTTAGCGCGTCTTTCTCTAGGTTGAATACCTCCTTGTCAGCGCTCTGTTTTTCTTTTAAAGATACAATATAGAAGTCGTCCCTATTATTATACAGCTTATTTGATACGACTGTTGCTTCGTTTATTTCAAAAGCTTCAGATCTCAAATTCTCGTTGTTTATGTTAGGTACGTTTTCAAGGCGCGAAAAGTACCCTGTTTCAAGAAGCTCGACTCCAAGAGACTTCGTTTTTTCGGTAAGCTCGTCTTTTTTGGCTTTTTTAAGCTCTGTGAGTGTTTCCTGTGCTTTTTTTCTCGTAATCTCTTTAGCTTTTTCGTTTTTAAGCTGAGCTGTTATCTCTTCCTTGGCTTGCTCTATACTCATTGCTTTAGAAGGGGCAATGTCTTTTATCTCGATCACCCATAGAGAAGTACCCATGGACACAATAGCGGTATCTCCTTTGTTATCTTCAAATGCGAGTCTTGTAATCCTGGGCGGTATTTCCTTAAGTATATCTCCCTGGGAAAACAGCGCGCTTTCATTTATGGTCTCTATTTTATGCTCTGCCGCAAGCTCATCGAGCGATTTGTCCGAGCCCCCTTCTGTCTGCAATAACTCGACGAAATCCTCACGCAATGCCCCGCCCCTTTGCGCTTTAAGAACCGATAATATCTGTGCCCTCGCTTCTTCTAGAGGCAGCGTACCTCCATCCTCAGCCGCAAACTCCTCAGGGTAAGCGTTGTAGTATGCGTTTATCTCTTCCTCGGATATCTCTATCATGTTTTCAAAATCCTCAGCAGCAATTGTTATATATCGGATAGAGCGAAGCTCATCGGTATTAAACTTGTCCTTATTAGCTTCGAAATAAGTTGTAATTTCTTCTTCGCTCGGCGTATAGGTATCAATGTACTCACTGCTCAGAAACGGTATGTAGTAGAGATTGACCTTTTCATTTTGTCTCAGGTAAACATTGTAAAGCTCCTCTTCGGTAATAAGCGCCGTCTCGTATATAAAGCCTTCCATTTTCCTTGCCAATAGCTCTTGTCTCAAAATATTTTCAAAATCACCCGGGTTTAAATTAAATATCTGCCTTATCCGCTCTTCATACTGTTTTTTCCCTATAAACTGACCCTCAGTCTGAAATGCCGGTATGGATTTGATGAATTCATTGACTTCCTGATTCGGAACGCGGAAGCCAAGCTCTCTCGCTTTTTGCGAAAGGAGCTTCTCATCGATCATGAAGTTCAATATTCTGATATTTACGCGATCAGATTCTGCCGGAGATAGCTGAGCTATTTGAGGATTCTGCCGCTTGAAATTGTCTCTGTAACGGTAGAACTCAGTGAGTGGTATTTCCTCACCGTTGACCTCTGCGGCGGTGTCTCCGGAGGCACTTGTTAAATCCCTCAAGCTGGTTGCTCCATATCCGAAACTGAAAATAAATGCAGCGGCAAGTAATAACAGTATGCCTTTTGTAAACCAGCTGTGTTTTGTACGTATAAGATCAAGACTCATAACTATCTTTACCCCGTTTAAATTAATTTGTACTAAAAATCTATACCACTTGCCCTATAGTTTCAAGAACACAATGTAAGCTTGTCTGCTAATATCCGTATAAACATCTCCGGTTGCTCAGTGCTTGGGCCGTTTCGGAGCGATGACCCCTTAAATATTTGTACAGGCCGTGTATATTAAAACCGGTATATATAATACCTGCTGCAATCTCTTATTCGCTTTAAAAGGTGCGTACATTCAAATTTTATCTGCTATTAAAGTGAGTCTATAATGATAACTGCGAGTCCGATATGATTACTGCGCTTGGAGGAGGCGTCGGGGCGGCTAAGTTCCTTGAGGGGCTGGCTTCGGTATCCGCAGATGAGTCTCTCAATATCATCGTCAATACCGGTGACGATATAACTCTTCACGGCCTTAAAATCTCCCCTGACATAGATACTGTTATTTACAGACTTTCCGGCATGATAGATAAAAAAAAGGGCTGGGGGATCCGGGGGGATACGTTTTTCTGCCTGGGAGAGCTTAAAAGACAGGGTCAGGAGACTTGGTTTAATATAGGCGACCGGGATTTGGGGACTCATATATACAGAACCCATTTATCCGCACAGGGGCACAGCGCCACAGAAATCGCATCGAAAATATCAAGGGCATTTGGCATTGACAAGCGAATAAATATAGTCCCTATGACCGATACGGGGGTTGAGACCTGGATAGTGACGGATCAGGGCGAAATGCATTTTCAGGAGTATCTCGTAAAAAGGCATATGAAGCCGAGCGTAATTAAAGTATATATAAAAAATATAGACCGGGCCTTCCCGCCCCCTGGGGTTATTAACCACATCAAAGAGTCGCAGGCTGTACTTATCTGTCCCAGCAACCCCATTATAAGCATCGGGCCCATACTCCAGGTGAAAGGTATCAGAGAGGCGCTTAAAAGCACAAGCGCTAAGGTAGTCGCTATCAGCCCTCTTATCGGCGGAGCGTCCCTGAAAGGTCCTGCGGACAGAATGATGAAAGGGCTCGGTCTTGAGGTCTCTTCCACCGGGGTCGCCCGGCTATACAGGGATTTTATAGATATAATGGTAATCGACGATCAGGACAGTGATGAAGCGCCTCAGATAGAGGAGTTAGGCTTGGACACCCTGGTCGTAAACACCGTCATGTCGGATGTGGAAAAAGCATCAGGTCTGGCCCGGGCCGTTTTGGGCCTCCTCTGAGACGCGGAATTGACAAATGAGGCTCAGAATTTACAACTTGACAAGATTACTCTATTTATGCGAGTATTAAGGCGTCAATTTAAGGGGTGATAGCTTGAATTGAAGAATCTCTGGCGTATGGATTTGAATCTAAGTGAGGGGTTTATATACTTACTTATAAGAAAATGACTTTATTTGAACGCGAGTGGGAAAGCTTATTCGGAGAAAGTACGGACCTTGATCTTCTTGGTTATCTGGGATACGACCCGCAGGGGAGCGCTTCACCCCCCGCAGCACTCGAAGCTCTATTTGATAAAGCATCTGTGGGCGAGACTATTACAAGAGAAGAGGCCCTTTCGCTGATACAGCAGCGCAGCGAGTATCTTCCCTATCTGCTTTTGGCGGCGTCCAAGCTCAGAGAGAGGGGTAAGGGCAGGACACTAACCTTCTCAAAGAACGTATTCGTTCCCTTAACACAGCTCTGCAGGAACCACTGCGGCTATTGTACTTTTAAATACGAGCCCGGCGAGGGCGAGCTGTTTATGACTCCCGAGCAAGTCATCGATTCGGCCAGGAAAGGGGTAAAGCTCGGCTGCACCGAGCTTCTGTTCGTAACAGGGGACAAGCCGGAGCTCAAATATCCCGTATACCGGGAAGCTCTAAACAAACTAGGCTACGAGACCACTGCTGATTATCTGATAGCTATGGGCGAAGCAGGTCTCAATGAAAATATATTCCCCCATACGAACCTGGGGCTTGCAACCTATGAGGAGCTCGCCTCCTTCAGGAAAACAAACCCGTCTATGGGACTAATGCTAGAGAATATAAGCCC
>QIHJ01000434.1 GCA_003229065.1 Candidatus Dadabacteria bacterium | reverse complement strand
GATCTCCTTTTCGTGATGGCGAGGATAGAGAATAAACGAGCAGGTTTTACAGAAACTTACGTTGAATTCAAAAAAGATTAGAATTGGAATTCAAAAAAGATCAGAGTTGGAATTCAAAAGAGACTGGAATTGCCGGAAGCTCGGGTACAAACGCTTTCTATTACGAAATACAGCATACCGTAGTGTGTTTAGTTTATAGAACGACTCTCAGCTTACCACAGCCGGGGGTTATATATTTTTATCACTCCGGTACAATAATAGAGATAAAGTTTTAATATTGAGAAGAGCTTATGCAAAAAGCAAACAGTATAGCAGTACAGAAAGACAGTCTATTAGAGCAAATAAGACAGAGATTCGATCGCAAGCAATCTGAGCTCAGGGAATTGCATAACAAAAAGGGCAAGCGCAAACGGGCGCTTTCGGGAGGTATGCTTGCAGAGAAGCGCACGGACATAATCGATAAATTGATTAAGCAGTGCATTGTCGGTCAGGGCTTTCCCGATCTTAAAAACGTAGCAGTTCTGGCACTGGGGGGATACGGCAGAAAGGAGCTTTGCCCATACTCGGATATTGATTTGATGTTCCTCTACAAACCCCGCAATAAGACTCTGGCAAAGGATGTAACTGAAAAACTGCTCTATCTTCTCTGGGATTTAAACCTCGATGTCGGACACTCCGTAAGGACGATAGATGAGTGTCTTGAGCTCGCTCAGGAAGATGAAGACACTACGGTTCTAACCTCATTACTCGACAGTAGGCTCGTATTCGGAGACAAAGAGCTATATTCTGAATTCGATAAAGCCCTATACGGAGATTTGCTTCCGGGCATTTCCGGAAAGTTCATTCAAAGCAAGATAGAAGAGAATGAGAACAGGATAAACCGCTTCGGAAGGTCTGTGTATCTCCTCGAGCCCAATTTAAAGGAGAGCGAAGGGGGGCTCAGAGACATTAACTATGCCCTTTGGATTGCGCAGGTAAAGTTTAAGGTAAAAACCTTTTCCGAGCTGCTGCCCAAAGGCATTTTGATTGAAAAGGAACTTAAAGTTTTTGAAAAGGCGCTCAACTTCCTGCTTTTAATTCGCTCCGAGCTACACTATCTGGCAGGGAGGGCGGAGGACCGGATGAGCTTCGAGTTCCAGGAGAGTATCGCAAAGTTCCTGGGATTTAAAGATGCGGAGCTTCCTGCGGTGGAGAGGTTCCTCAGAATTTATTACCTCCGTGCAAACGAAATAAGAGAGCAGTCCAAGAGACTTATTGAAAGATGCATAGCCGACAAGGGTAAAATACGCTCATCTAAAAAGACCAAGCTGCAGCATGGATTTATGATCCAGGGCAGCTCGCTTACAGTTGCTGATCCTGAGGCGTTTAAAGATGACCCTGCAAACCTGATGAGGGCTTTTGAGTATTCAGACAAACACCAATTTAAGATGAGCGGTTATCTGATGGACTTGATCAGGGAGCAGGTGAGCGTTACTACCATCGATGAGAGTGTCAGGTCTAACCCCGATTTTAACGCCTCATTTCTTAGAATTCTAAAGAAGGGTAAGAATGTCGCAGACGTATTATTTGAAATGAACAGGCTCAGGCTCCTCGGCTATTATATCCCGGAGTTCGGGAAAATCGTTTGTATGGCTCAGCACGATGCATATCATGTCTACACGGTGGACGTACACTCTATATTTATGGTCAGGGAAATCGAAAACCTCTTGAGCTATAAATACTATGACGATCTCCCGCTCTTAACAAAGACAGCTGAATCTCTCATGAACAGACAAGTCCTCTATCTGGCTTGCCTCTTTCACGATATGGGAAAGGGAGAGGGCCGTAATCACGCACAGAAGGGAGCCGCCATGATCCCCAAGATCTCCAAGCGTATGGGGCTCACAAAATACGAGAGCGAACAGCTCAAATTCCTGGTAAAGCACCACCTGATTATGTCTCACTTTTCTCAGAGACGCGATATACACGACTACAGCATGATTGTAAGGTTCGCAAGATCGGTTAAGACGCTCGAGACCCTGTCGCTGCTTTATCTCCTGACATTTGCCGATATCAAGTCCGTAGGGCCGGATGTGTGGACTAACTGGAAGGCGATGCTCTTAAAGGAGCTTTTCATAAGAACGGCAAAGGTACTGGAGCAGGGTGAATTTAAAAAAGAGAACCCTGAGGACCGCCTCAAGAGGGTGACGGAAGAAGTGGTGCGTATACTCGATAACAAGTATTCAAATAGGAGAGTTAAGGATATTATAAAAGGCATGCCCGATTCCTATTTTCTCGGGTTTTCACCTAAAAAGATCGCTTACCACATCGGGATTATAGATAGCTCTAAGAAAGAGGTCGGCATGGAGGTGGAATATTATCCAAACGAGGAGTACGACGAGTTTACATTCTGGGGGTTTGACAAGCCGGGGATATTCTCAAAGCTTTGCGGTGTTATAAGGGCAAGCGGTTTTAATGTGCTCGGGGCAAGGATCGCAACCAGAAACGACGGCAGGATACTGGACGTATTTTATGTTAACCGACTGGGTAAGTCCTCAGAGGACGGGGATCGGGCTTGGGATAAGCTCAACGCTAATATGCGTAATATCATGACAGGTAAAACAAACGTGGAAAGACTTGTTGCAAAAAGAAAGAGGGACAGGCCTAAATTCACCAAAACAATTCCTCAGTATCCAACAAAAATTGAGATAGATAATGAATCCTCGGACATAGCCACGGTTATAGATATTTACACATACGACCGCGCTGGTTTGCTATATGATATTACGAAAGCCATAAAAGAGCTCGGACTATCGGTAGTATACGCCAAGATATCAACCAAGGTCGATCAGGTGGTGGATGCGTTTTACGTTACTGACTCTAAAGGGGCGAAAGTAACCGACTCCGAGCGAATGGATGATATAAAAGCAGCTATATTCGAATCTATAGTCGAGCGCTGAGCCGTAACTCATGTAAAACGAACAATACTAATGGAATTAGAGGTTGTTTATTCCAATGTCATATGAAAGAAACCGCGTACCTCCCGAAGTTAAATCGGATTTTCTGATAATCGGGAGCGGGCTTGCAGGGCTCTATGCGGCTCTGTACGCTTCAAAATTCGGCAAAGTGACCGTACTTACCAAGTCTACGGTCGAAGAGAGCAACTCCTTTTGGGCCCAGGGGGGGATTGCGGCTGCCATTGACCCTGAGGACTCGGCCTGGTTCCATATCAAAGACACGCTCAGAGCCGGTCGGGGACTATGCAATGAGAGGGCAGTAGAGCTTCTTGTAAATGAGGGCATAGAGAGGGTTACGGATTTGATCGATCTGGGAATGGAGTTCGATATGGGGGATAAGGGGCTTGATCTGGGGCTTGAGGGCGGGCATACGAAAAGAAGAATTCTCCATGCGGGAGGCAGCTCTACCGGAAGAGAAATTGTGAGTTTCCTTATTACCGCGGTCGAGAAGAACCCCGGGATTACAAAACATGAGAGTACCGGAGTTGTTGAATTTCTATCCCGGGACGGTAGATGTTATGGGGCATTAGCGCTTGACTCTGATTTCGAGCACCGGGTGTTTTCCGCCGGCTCCACAATACTCGCCACAGGTGGGGCCTCGGCGTTATATGAGCGAACTACCAATCCGGGCGGCTCGACCGGAGAGGGAATATCTATCGCATATCAGTCAGGCGCCAGGGTAACGGATATGGAGTTCGTTCAGTTCCATCCTACGGCTTTCTACAGCGAGGACGGGGGCAGTTTCTTGATAAGTGAGGCCGTACGGGGCGAGGGGGCTCATCTTATAAGTACAGAGGGAAGGCGTTTTATGGCGGATTATTCAGATCTCGGCGAGCTAGCGCCCAGGGACGTGGTTTCGCGCTCTATTTATAAAGAGATGAAGGAATCAGGAAAGGATTATGTATATCTGAACCTAAAGCATATGGACGCTGAAATAATAAAATCCCGTTTTGGAAATATATACCTGGCCTGTAGAGAGTTCGGTGTGGATATCACAATGGATATGATCCCTGTTGCGCCCGCAGCGCACTATACCATAGGAGGAGTGAGCACAGGGCTCCGGGGCGAGACTAACATAAAGGGGCTATTCGCTTGCGGTGAGGTCGCTTGCTCCGGAGTGCACGGGGCGAACAGACTTGCGAGCAACTCCCTTCTCGAGTGTGTCGTGTTCGCTAAAAGGGCGGTCGACGGGGCGCTTCAGAGTACGGACTCTGCAACCGGTATGCCCGGGGAGTTATTGTCCAATTTGACTGATTGCCATTTAAGCGGCTCAAGTGATGCGGAGCAAAAAACATATATTGAATGCAGGAAGAATATTTCCTCAATAATGAATCGCAATGTGGGTATGGTCAGAAGCGGGGCCGGGCTTCAAGAAGCTGCACGAGAGCTCAAAGAGTGCTCGGGATACCTGGACAAGCTCACGGGCTACTTTAAAATAAAATTGAATATGATCCTTCAAGTATCACTCCTTATTGTAAGGTTTTCTCAATTTCGGGAAGAGTCCAGAGGGGTGCATATACGGGAAGATTTCCCGGTAGAGAACCCCGGTTGGAAGTCCCACATTGTGCTTGAGAGGGGAAAGGAGCCCCAAATTTTAAAGGTTTAAATCAAAGCTTATACATATAGGTCTAAAAAATACTATGAACAGACTGGAGCTTGATTGGGACAAGGTTGATAAAATAGTAGATAATGCACTTGAGGAAGATATAGGGGGAGGGGACGTAACGACCGATGCTATCTGCCCCGTTGACTCTATGTCAAAAGCTGAGATTCGCGCAAAGGAGAAAGGCGTCATTGCGGGCAGCCCCATAGCAGAGAGGGTTTTTAATAGATTGTCCCCTGAAGCGCTTATCACACTTAGAAAGGAAGACGGCGAGCGGGCTGTGCCCGGAGACGTTATCTTTCAAATCGAAGCTCCCACAAGGGCAATTCTTACGGGCGAGAGGCTTGCACTGAACATACTACAGAGGCTCTCGGGGATTGCCACTGAAACCTCAAAATACGTAAAAGAGTGCGAGGGATATAAAGCTAAAATCCTCGATACCAGAAAAACTGCGCCCGGTCTCAGGGTGCTCGATAAGTATGCAGTCTCGACAGGCGGCGGCCTTAACCACCGTATAGGACTATACGACGGTGTGCTTATAAAGGATAACCACATAGCCTCTGCCGGCAGTATCGCACAAGCTGTACGGGCACTCAGGCACAAACACGGCGGTGAGTTTAAAATAGAAGTTGAAACCTCAAACTTCGGGCAGGTGCGTGAAGCGCTCGACTCCGGAGCTGACATTATAATGCTCGACAATATGTCGATTGAGGATATGAGGGAAGCGGTTTCGATGATCGGGGGAAAAGCGCTCGTCGAGGCTTCAGGCGGGGTAACTCTCGATACGGTCAGGGGGATTGCTGAGACAGGGGTCGATTACATATCGGCGGGCTATCTGACGCACTCGGCCAAAGCTTTAGACATGGCACTCTATCTGGTATACTAATCTATTTAGTTGCTTGAGGCAGGCAGAGTGAAATGGTAGAGCAAAACAAGCTAACAGAAGAGATAAATAGACTGAGAAATGATAAGAATGCGATTATACTTGCACACAATTATCAGCTCCCGGAGGTGCAGGACATTGCGGACTACACTGGGGATTCCCTGGGTCTGTCACGAACTGCGGCTGAGACGGATGCCCAAATCATTGTTTTTTGTGGGGTCCATTTTATGGCCGAGACCGCCTCTATCATTTCACCTGAAAAAAAAGTGCTTATCCCTGATCTCGGTGCAGGCTGCTCGCTTTCTGACACCATCGATGCACGGCAGCTGAGGGACTGGAAAAAAGAGCACCCCGGGGCCGTCGTGGTGTCTTATGTAAATACGAGCGCCGAAGTAAAAGCCGAGAGCGATTACTGCTGTACGTCTTCAAACGCTGTGAACGTCGTGGACTCGATTCCCCGTAATAAAGAAATTCTCTTTTTGCCCGATATGTTCCTGGGCGCATATACAGCCAAGGTCACGGGCAGGAAAATGCACATATGGCAGGGTGAATGTCATGTGCATGCAGGGATCAGGGAACAGGATATAAGAGACATTAGAGATACGCACCCGGAAGCTGACATGGTAATACACCCCGAGTGCGGCTGTACGACGAACTTCCTGTACCACAGCCTGGAAAGCTCCTCACATAACGGCTCGGCACATACGAACGGGAGCGGATATTCAAAAACAAATGGCACCGGGCACATAAAATTTCTCTCCACGGGCGGCATGCTAAAGTACGCAAAGGAATCAGAGAAGAAAGAGTTTATTATTGCAACAGAGACCGGTATGCTCCACCGCTTGAGAAAAGACAATCCCGGAAAGACCTTTTACCCCGCAAGGGAAAACGCGGTATGTAAGTACATGAAAATGATTACGCTGCCAAAGGTTCTGAAGTCTCTTCAAGAAGAGGTATTTGAAGTAAAGGTTCCCGCAAAAACCGCTCTACGCGCCAAAAAACCCATAGACCGCATGCTCGAGATTACGGCTTAGTACCCTATCGTTAGCCCGCCCCGTTTCCTCGGGTCGGACGCACCATATAGGTAATCCCCTACTTTCATAATACTCTCGGTACACCCCATTGTGTTCCCGTACTCTACGTTGTGCCCCATACCCTTTAGCAATCTAACGGTGTCACCGTTAAGCCCCTCCTCCACATAGAGAACGTCCGGAAGCCATTGGTGATGGACCCTGACGGCGTTTGTTGCTTCCGCTATGTTCATACTAAAGTCGAGCACGTTTAAGATTATCTGAAGCACTGTGGTAATGATCCTGCTCCCGCCGGGGCTCCCCGTAATAAGAAACGGTTTCCCCTCTTTCATTACTATAGTAGGGGTCATCGAGCTAAGCATCCTCTTTCCGGGCTCTATGGAGTTCAGCTCCCCGCCCGTAAGGCCGTAGGCGTTGGGTACTCCGGGTTTGGAAGAGAAATCGTCCATTTCGTTATTGAGCAGTATCCCGGTGCCGGGCACCATAATTTTAGAGCCGAATCTGAAATTGAGCGTGTATGTATTTGAGACCGCGTTTCCGTTCTTGTCCATGACCGAGAAGTGAGTGGTATTGCTCCCCTCTTTAGCAGCGGGTAGCTCTCC
>QIHJ01000036.1 GCA_003229065.1 Candidatus Dadabacteria bacterium | reverse complement strand
ATCTTTTATTCTTTTCATCCTGAATCCTGCATCTTGTATCCTGATTCTATTCCTGCGGGCATCGCTGTACTAATTTTACTCCTGCTCTCGCTCACACAAGACGTTCACTCGCGGCCCCCAGCCTCTGTCCCCTAGGGTTCGTTTCTGAATGTAATAATGATTCCCTTATCCTTAGCCTCTTTCTTAAGCTCCGAAGGCGGGGGCGGTAGCGGGGCTGATTTATAGATTGCGTTTATGCAGTATTCATCGAACACCGGGTTCCCCGATGATTCGCTTACCCTTACGTCGTAGATTTTACCGTCCTGGTCGACTTTAAAAAGTAGATCAGTCGCAAGCCCGCCATCTGTGGGAACGCTCGGGGGAATTCTCCAGTTACGACTTATTTTTCTATGTACCTGATTGCTATATAGATTTAGTATCACCGGGCTTACAGACGAGCCGCCGTTTGAGCTTCCGGCCGGGCCTCTTGTCTCAAGACCCGTCTCCTCGGCATCGGCCATGGCAAGCTTCTGCTCCTCGCCCATAGGCTCTTCAGGTTCATCCGGCTCTTCGCTGCTCCCTAACTGATCGAGCACCTTTTGTCTCTGAATGTCCTTAAGCACCCTGCTTCTCTCTTTGTCTAATGATTTCTTTTGGGGTTTTTTCTGAGCTTTTTTTTCTTCCTTTTTAGGTTTTGGCTTTTCCGTAGGTTTTGGTTTCTCGGCTACCTTCTTCTCTTCTTTCTTTTCAGGCTCAAGAGGGACGGGCTCTTTTTTTTCAGGCTCTTTCTTTACAGCTTTCTTTGGTTTCTCCTCTTTCTTAGGCTCTTCTTTGGGCTTTTCATCTTTTTTGGGTTCTTCCTTTTTTTCAACTTTCTTGATCTCTTCTTTTTTAGGTTCTTCCTCTTTCTTGGGAGGTTCCGGAGGAGCTTTTACCTCCTCCTTCTTTACTTCCTTTTTTTTCTCGGCTTTTTTAGTTACGGGTTTTTTCTCTACTTTCTTGGGCTCGGCTTTTTTAGTTTTCGTTTGAGTCTTTTTAGCGGGCGCTTTATTGCCCTGCCCGGTGTCTAATGACGAAAGCGACACCTGTATAGGCCCGCTCGAGCCGCTGTATTCAGACACCCCTCTGAAGCCCCAAAATAGTATCAGAACAATGACTGATGCATGGAGCACTATTGAAAAAACCATTCCCCAAAATGACGTACCCTTGGAAGGATCTTTATCGGATCTTTTCATATTCTACCGCTTACCTCTGGCTAGTCACAGGCTCCGTGATAAGCCCGAGATTCGTGACACCGGCGTTTCTGATCTCGGACATTACCTCGACGACCGTGCCGTAAGGGACTGATGTATCAGCCCTCAGAAAAACGCTTTCGGTCTCTATATCTTTACCTTCGGAGGCCATCAGCCGTCTGACCTCTACCCTGAGCTCATCGAGCGTATATTCGTTCTTCTCTATAAATATCTCACCGTCGCCGTTCAAAGTTACCACGACTTTCTTCTCGCGGTCTATGGACGGCACGGACTTTGACTCGGTCTTAGGGAGTTTCACATCAACCCCTTGATACAATATCGGCGTTGTCACCATAAAGATGATAAGGAGCACCAACATAACATCGACAAAGGGCGTTACGTTTATCTCGGCCATCACGGTACGGCCGCCTGGTTTTTGAGTCTGCATTCCCATATCGCTCTATTACACCTTCTTTATATATCTATCCACGATATTTAAGAACTCGGATGAAAAGTTTTCCATATCAACATCAATGCGCTTTACGCGGCTTACGAAGTAATTATACGCTATAACTGCCGGTATGGCGGCTGCCAGGCCTATCGCGGTTGCTATGAGCGCTTCTGCAATTCCTGGCGCCACTGCCTGTAGAGTGGGTACGCCTTCACTGCCCACAAGCCCAATGAAAGAAGTCATGATGCCCCAGACGGTGCCGAAGAGCCCTATAAAAGGGGCCGCGCTTCCGGTAGTGGCTAAAAATGTAAGCGAGCTTTCAAGTTTAGACGTTTCTGACGACATAGATCTGTTTAGCGCCCTCTCCACAAGCTCGATCATGCCGAGCTCATTTGACATCATTTCGGGGCTCCCGCCGCCCTCGGGATTTTGTCCCGATCCGCTTGACCTGCGGATTTTAAGTATCTCCGTGTAGCCCGCTCTGAACACTTCGGCAATCGGCCCGCTGATGTGTTTTGTTGAGGAGTAGAGGTTCCCGAAGTTTCCGCTTGCGTTATAGAGATCGAGGAATTTGTCCGAGCTCCGGGTCGCTTTTCTCAGTACAAAGTACTTTGAGAACACTATGGTCCAGCATACTACAGACATGAATAAGAGAATCAGAAGAACCGCTTTTACGACAGGGCCTGCCTGGGTTACGAGGCTCATTATCTTTACCTGCTCCGCTGTGGTCTCTGCCTGCGCCTGCAACACGAAATATATCCAGTTTGTCATGCTAATTTACCCGCTGATATGATAGATTTAGGATTTGAACATTTCTGAAATTCAACACTTGAGACTATATAGATACAAATGAGCCACACCTTAGATTTAATCTAAAGTGTTCCATACATAATATGTAAAATCAACTGGGATTATGAAAGCCCGAGCGGTTTAAATCCGCCCGTTAGATTTTGAGTAGAGAATATATTATTATTACTCCCGGTACTAAGATAATATAAAAGCTGGGCTTAAAAAAGGAGGCGCGTGATGACAAGAATCTCAATCATAACCGCACTGACTATTATTTCACTTTATCTTCTGTCCCCGCAACTGAGCTTCTCGGAGGAAGGCAGATACACCGTGGTGATAGAGGAGAGCTTTTATGTCGTAAAGCCTGAGAATACGGAGAAATTCCTTCAAGTTTATAGGGAGAAATTGTATCCCTTCTGGGAAGAGATGCGGAAAATGGGGATAATAACAGAAGAATATAAGCTCTACTCACAGAGAGTGCATACGCTAGAGCCCCTCTGGACGTACAAGACTGTAGTTAAATTCCCCAATTACGCGGCTATTGATAAGTGGCTTGAGATGAGGAACCAGGTTTATTCGAAGCTATTCCCTGGCGAGAAGGGCTACAAAACCCCGAGAAAGGAGATTGACCTAATCACAGAAGAGCACTGGGATGAATTTATAAGAGAGATACCTCTTAGTAAGTAAGTTTTTTTATACCCCCCCTTTTACTAAGGAGGTAACTACAAAAACATCACCAACCCCGCCAGTTTCTGAATAACTCCCCGGCATCGCTGTACACACTTGAATTAATATAACCGCTCACCCTGAGCGCACACGCAGTGTGTAGTCGAAGGGTCGCCTCTGTCTACTTGATTTTATTCCTGCCCCCCGATCGCACTTTGTGCTCCGGTCCGTCCCCATTATTAATTCCCCGGCATCGCTGTGAAGCGCTCGCCTCTGTCCCCATTACTTCCTGAAAAGACCTTTTTGCATGTGGGGCGGGGCTATGTTCAGGTGGTCGTAAGCAAGAGGGGTGACTTCCCTGCCTCTGGGCGTTTTTACAAGAAGCCCCTCGCGCACGAGATAGGGCTCGTATACGTCTTCGATAGTGTCCCTTTCTTCACTCACTGCCGCGGAGAGGGTATCGATGCCCACGGGACCTCCCCTGAATTTTTCTATTATTGTCTCGAGTATCATCCTGTCTAGACCGTCGAGGCCGAGTGAATCCACCTCTAGCATGTCGAGAGCCCGTATTGCCACCTCTTCAGTCACATTACCGTCCGCCTTTACCTCCGCATAGTCTCTTACCCTTTTAAGGAGTCTATTGGCAACCCTGGGTGTACCTCGGGCGCGGCAGGATATCTCCTGAACTCCCTTTGGTGAGGCCTCGACGCTGAGTATCTTTGCCGAGCGTTTTAATATCCCCTCGATCTCAGCCGAATTGTAGTAGTCGAGCCTGAGATCGACGCCGAATCTGGAGCGCAGAGGGGAAGTAAGAAGCCCTGTCCTGGTGGTAGCCCCGATGAGAGTAAAGTGGTTCACACTCACTTTCATCGACTTTGCGGTAGGGCCCTCGCCTATCATTATGTCTATCTTATAGTCCTCCATTGCCGAATAGAGATATTCTTCCACAATTCTATTGAGGCGGTGTATCTCGTCTATAAAGAGAACGTCTCTATCTTCGAGGTTAGTCAGGATAGAAGCCAGGTCGCCCACTCTTTCTACGACCGGGCCAGAGGTGGAGTAAATCCTCACTCCGAGCTCGTTTGCCACTATGTGCGCGAGCGTCGTCTTACCCAGCCCCGGGGGGCCGTACAGAAGAACATGGTCGAGCGCCTCTTTACGCCTCTTTGCGGCCTCTATAAATATCCCCACCTTTTCCTTTATCTTTACCTGGCCCAGGTAGTCTTTAAGACGTGAGGGCCTGAGATTAACGTCGAATAGAGCATCCTCTTCCTGCCCGTCTGGGGTTATGATTCTTTCATTCATGATTGGCTATTTTGATTTTATTCCTGCAGGCATCGCTGTGAAGTGCTCGCCTCCGTCCCCATTTCTAATTTTATTCCTGCGGGCATCGCTGTGAAACGCTCGCCTCCGTCCCCATTTCTAATTTTATTCCTGCGGGCATCGCTGTGAAACGCTCGCCTCCGTCCCCATATAATATATAACTTCTTAGAGGAGATTAATAGTTTTGGAATTTTATGAAATCTGCTTCATGAGCTTAAGCGATTCTCTGAGCGCTTTTTCTATATCGTCTTCTCTTGAGGCGATTTCTTCAAGCTGCTTGATACGCTCATCTATCTCGTTCTTTTTATAGCCCAGGTTAAGGAGTGCCGAGATCACGTCCCCTGCAATTGTGCCTTCCCGCTTGGTCTCTTCAGAGAAGCTCAGCTTGGGCACTTTGTCCTTTAGCTCGTTCTGAAGCCTCGAGGCGAGTTTAGGCCCTATGCCTGGAATCTTCTTCCTCTGCAATTCGCCTGATGCGACGGCAGAGGCAAATTCCCCCGGGTCGACGTTGGACAGTATGCCAATTGCAAGCTTGGGACCTACGCCTGATACTCCGATGAGCAGGTTAAAGACGGCCTTTTCTTCCTCGGTTAGAAAGCCGAAGAGCTCGATCCCGCTGTCTTTCATGTGCGTATGTATGATTAACTGAGCTTCACTTCCGAGCTCCGGAAGACGGTAGAATGTCGAAAGCGGAACCGTAACCCCGTACCCCACTCCCTGTACGTCCATGATAACGCTTCCAAGTTCTTTTTTCGCGATGTTACCTCTAAGAAGGGAGATCATCTAATGTAAAACGCCTCCTCTTTCTCCTTGGCTTGACAAACTCGGCTCCGAGCCTTCTTTCGATGCGTGAAAGGTGAATATGGCAAAGCGCAATGGCCACGGCGTCTGAGGCGTCGGTGCTCTCAAAGTCGGCTATTCCCAATATCGATGTGAGCATCCTCTGCATCTCGAGTTTGTTTGCCCTCCCCCTTCCGGTGAGCGCGAGCTTCACCTTTGTCGGAGAGTATTCGTGGATGGTAATGCCTGAAGTAGAAGCCGCTAAAAGCGCGACCCCCCTTGCCTGGCCCAGTTTTATAGCGCTCCGGGCGTTCTTGGCAAAGAAGATGTCCTCTATGGAAATTGCCTCGGGCTTATGCTCGCTTATAACCTCCACGAGTCCCTCATATATGATCTTTAGCCTCTGAGGCATTTCCAGGCTCGATTTGGGCGCAATACTTCCGCTAGCCACGTGTGCTATATCTCCGTTTCGGACCTCAAGCACCCCGTAGCCGCAAATCCTTGAGCCAGGGTCTATTCCGATTACCCTCATATTTTTATTTTATTCCTGCGGGCATCGCTGCACGCACTTGAATTAAAATAACCGTTCACCCTGAGCGCACACGCAGTGTGCAGTCGAAGGGTCGCCTCTGTCCCTATTTCTAATTTTATTCCTGCGGGCATCGCGGTAAGACGCTCGCCTCTGTCCCCATGGTCATTTCAATTGTTTTGTCATCCCATGCACTGATTGGGGACTCCTTTAGTTACGTCAGGCTCTCAATTAATTCTTCGGGAATATCAAAATTTGAATAGACATTCTGAACATCATCACTGTCCTCAAGCGCTTCCATGAGGCGGATCATGTGTTCCGCTTCTTTTCCTTCGATCTTTACGTTATTCTCCGGGATCATCGTAACTTCAGCCGTTTCATACTTTAGCCCCGCTTCATCGAGGACCGATTTAACCGTTTCTATCTCCTCAGGCGGGGTTATAACCACAAGCTCGCTATCCTCGGTAACTACGTCGTCCGCTCCGGCATCGAGCACCAGGTCAAATACCTGCTCTTCGTCCACAGTGTCTTTTTCAAATGCAATGCGTCCCTTCATATCGAACATCCAAGCGACACAGCCGTTTTCGCCCAGGTTGCCCCCGTGTTTGGTAAATATTCTTCTTATATCGGACACCGTTCTGTTCTTGTTATCTGTAAGCGTGCGCACCAGCACGGCGCTTCCCCCGGGGCCGTATCCCTCATACGAAAGCTCGTGAAAATCGTCTCCGCCGATCTCACCCGTGCCGCGCTTTACCGCACGGTCTATGGTGTCGTTGGGCATGTTAGCGCCCTTGGCGGTGTTTATAGCGGTTCTGAGCCTGGGGTTTGACTCTATATCCCCGCCGCCGTGCTTTGCGGCCACCGTAAGCTCACGGATGAGCTTGGTGAAAATCTTGCCCCTCTTTGCGTCAACAGAGGCTTTTCTGTGCTTTATATTTGCCCATTTAGAATGTCCTGACATGACCTGTCACCTCATTTCTTTAAAATTATATCTATTATGGAGTATATAAGAATTCTATAACATCGGGAGAGATTTCGCAAGATATTGTGTGGTGGGGACAGAGGCGAGCGCTTTACAGCGATGCCCGCCGGAATAAAGTCAGAATGGGGACAGAGGCGAGCGCTTTACAGCGATGCCCGCCGGAATAAAGTCAGAATGGGGACAGAGGCGACCCTTCGACTGCACACTGCGTGTGCGCTCAGGGTGAGCGGTTATTTTAATTCAAGTGTGTGCAACAATACCATGGGGGAATAAAATATAAAGGAGAGATTCTTCGTCGCTTCGCTCCTCTAGAATGACAGCATAAAGACAAATCCCTCTTTGTTTTGGGTTCAGTTAATTTTCCCAACGATCAGCAAGATTGTTGCATTTACTGAACGAAGACCCGCTCTTCACTCGCTCAGAACTGTT
>QIHJ01000288.1 GCA_003229065.1 Candidatus Dadabacteria bacterium | reverse complement strand
GCTTCATGCAGCTTGTGAAGTCCCTTCGAGCTTATACCGTCGTCATTTGATATCAAAATTCTTGGGGGCATTTCGTTTACGCCTGTTTAATTTACGCCTGCTTGGAGGAGTTTCTCTTACAAAGCAATACACCATACACTAAAAGGGCTTAACGGCAAGAGAGTTTTATACGATTGCTCTGTAAAAATACCCAACATCATTTTTGGTCGGGGTGGCCGGACTCGAACCGGCGACCCCCGGCTCCCCGAGCCGATGCGCTACCAGTCTGCGCTACACCCCGTATAGTTCAAATTATATTTAAGTGGAAAGTGCGGAAAAAAAGATTTATCCCAGATTCTGCTTTATAGACTTAAGCTCACCCAGGATTTCGTGCAGTAAAACATTTACTTTGGTGCTGACCCGTTTTTGGCTAGCTTCTTCTTTAAGCTTTTTCTTAGCGCCTGCGATCGTGAAATTCTGCTCGTAGAGCATATTCTTTATTTTTGCTATCGTATGGATAGCCTCACGGTCGTAAAGGCGTTGCGATTTCCTTCTGATCGGGTTTATTTCCTCGAATTCACTCTCCCAGTAGCGGAGCACATAGGGTTTTATAGCTGTGAAATCGCTTACTTCACCGATCCGGAAATATATTTTATCCGGTAATTGAATCTCAACTCTATTCTGAAACATTAGTTAAAAATTAGATCAATTTCACCCGGTTGTCAAGTGTTATTCGTGCGGGGCCGGTTTATTCTACACCTCTGATTCAACTCTCACTTAAACACAGGACTACTAAAGATTTATAAACACTCATTTCTGATTCCCGCTTTTAAATGAACCTATAATTCTATTCTGATTATTTTCCAGTGGGCTCATACATAGCGGAAATCTCAGATAGCGCGCGCTCTGCAATGAGTTTTTTCTTTACTGCTTTAGGCACTTTTTTAGGTATCGGCGGAAAGAGCCCGAAATTTATATTCATAGGCTGAAAGTGTTTTACGCTCTCATCCGTTATGTATCTAAGGAGCGAGCCGATAGCGCTTGCCGGAGGGACTGTGAGCAGACTCATATTAAGCACTGAGCGCGCGGCATTAATTCCCGCAACAATTCCCATGGCAGCCGATTCCGAATACCCCTCTACACCTACTATCTGGCCCGCAAAAAATATCCCATCCTTATCTTTCATCTGAAGCGACGGACGAAGAAGTGAGGGCGCATGTATATAAGTGTTTCTGTGGACACTCCCGTAGCGAAGGAACTCGGCGCTCTCAAGGCCTGGGATCATGCGGAACACTCTTCTTTGCTCCGGATACTTAAGCTTGGTCTGAAACCCTACCATGTTGTACATCGTGAATAGAGAGTTCTCCGCCCTTAGCTGCACTACTGCAAAAGGGGACCGGCCGGTCCTGGGGTCAATGATCCCCACAGGCCTGGCAGGTCCGAACCTGAGCGTATCCCTACCTCTTTCGACTATAACTTCCACAGGAAGGCAGCTCTCAAAGTAAATCCCCTTCTCAAAAACCCTTGTCTCGATCTTCTCCGACTTCTCTAATTCATCTGTGAGTCTGTAGTACTCTTCTTTGTTCAGAGGGCAATTCAGGTAGTCGCCTTCGCTATTCTGTCCGTTGTCGTACCGGGATGCTCTGAATACAATGTCGTAGTCAATTGACTCGGCGTCAATGATAGGTGATATAGCATCGTAAAAGTATAAATGCTCTGAATCCGTAAGCTCTGCTATGCCTTGAGATAATGAGGGGGATGTAAGGGGGCCGGATGAAATGATTAATGGACCGTCCAGCTCCCTCCTTAGGGATTTAATGGACTTTATTTCTTCTCTAACTAATTCAATCAGTGGGTTTTTCTCTATTTTGTCCGTTATATAGTCAGAAAATTTAAGGCGGTCTACCGCAAGGGCCTTTCCTGCCGGAACGCGCGTATTGTCAGCCGCTTCTATGATTAGCGAGCCCAGACGTCTCATTTCCTCCTTGAGTATACCGCTTGCATTATCAAGCGAATCGGACTTAAGGGAGTTACTGCATACAAGCTCGGCCAGATCCCCCGAATTATGGGCAGGTGAGGGTGTTTCGGGTCTCATCTCATAAAGCACCACCCGAAGCCCTAGCGCAGCCGCCTGGTGTGCCGCTTCTGTCCCGGCTAACCCGCCTCCTATTATCGTAACGGTTTCTTTCTCAGACATGCACCATATTCTACCTGAGACGGCAGGTTTTAATATCGATGACAGTGCTCTAAGGGTCTTTATTTCCTGTCAGAATGAGGAATTTCCTCAATTATGACAAATTAAGGCTCCTATTTTTACAATATTCGTCATAGCACCTGAGGAATTCTCGGCTTAACTCTCTTACATTCACAAGAATTTTCTTTTTTAATAGTGAGTTATATGAAAACGGGCACACTCCCCTTCAATGGCATAGATATTGCTTCAATATAGTGCTGTAAGACTCGGAATACACTTGATAAATGAGTTTTTCGGGTGGAAGTATCGTTAATATAAGGGGGAATGATTATCAAAATGTTATGGGCCTCGCCGTTTGAAGCCCCTATTTAGATATTATTCAGAACACTTCAGAAAAAACTTACACACAGAATTCTCATAATACTGTTACAGGGCAGAGACTTATATATGAAAGAGCAAAAAGTTAGTGCGCAGATGGGCGATATACTGATAAAGGAAGACGTAATAAACCTTGATCAGCTAAAGTCTGCGATACAGGAGCAGCGCGAGACGGGTAAGAGGCTTGGCGAGACCCTTCTTAATTTGGGGTATATAGACGAACCACAGCTTGTAGCCTATCTAAGCAAGCAATACGGCGTACCCACTATAAATCTGGAAAAGATAGATATCTCTGAAGATGCCCTTAAGTGCGTAACCAGGGAATCGGCAATTAAACACAAGCTTATCCCGATCGGTAAAAACGGTTCTACGCTCACAGTGGCCATGTCCGACCCTTCTAACATATTCGCCGTCGACGATCTTAAGTTTGCAACCGGCAACTATATCGACGTAGTAGTGACGTCCGAGCGATCGGTAAAAAATGCGATTGAAAAGTATTATGGCTCTCAGAAGGACTGGGAAGATACCATAAAGGAGCGCGAGTCCACGGAAGCCGTGGATAGATTGCTCGGGGATCTGGACGATTTCCTGATCGAGATTTCAAGCGAAGAAGATATTGATATAAACGACTTGGAGAAAGCCTCAGAGGAAGCTCCGGTAATAAAGCTCGTAAACCACGTCTTGGTTGATTCATACAGAAAAGGAGCAAGCGATATACACATAGAGCCCTATGAGCAATATCTTCGCATCAGATATAGGATTGACGGCGTACTATATGATATTATGAGCCCTCCCATCAAGCTGAAGAACGCGCTAACCTCAAGAATTAAGGTCATGTCCAGCCTCGACATTGCGGAGCGAAGGCTGCCCCAGGACGGACGTATTAAGGTAAAGCTTCCAAACGATAAAACCATGGAATACCGTGTTTCGGTAGTTCCCACTATATTCGGAGAAAAGGTTGTTTTAAGGATACTTGACCAGGATTCGCTTCAGCTCGATCTGACCAAGCTCGGATTTGAAGATCAGCAGTTAGGGGTTTTCAGGGAGACTATATACCAGCCCTACGGAATGGTTCTATTAACAGGACCCACGGGGAGTGGTAAAACCACTACACTCTACTCTAGTCTAATGGAGCTAAACCAAGCCGATGTCAATATATCAACGGCCGAAGACCCGGTCGAATACAGTCTTCCGGGAGTCAACCAGGTACAGACTCATGAAGAAATCGGGCTCTCCTTTGCTACTTGTCTGAGATCGTTCTTAAGGCAGGACCCCGACATAATACTCGTCGGAGAGGTCAGGGACTACGAAACAGCAGAGATAGCAATTAAATCGGCTCTTACGGGCCACCTTGTTCTTTCTACACTACATACGAATGATGCCCCTTCCACTATAACAAGACTCCTCAACATGGGTGTCGAGCCGTTTCTCGTAACCGCATCGCTAAATTCCGTTGTGGCGCAGAGGCTCGTCAGAGTAGTATGCCCCGAGTGCCGCCATGAAGCGGATGTAGCGCCGCAGGTGTTAATAGACCTTGGGGTCGCGCCTAAAGAAGTTTCAGACTACATAGTTTACAAGGGCGAGGGCGAGGGATGTAAGAGCTGCTCGGGTACGGGCTATAAAGGAAGGATTGCAATATACGAAGTTATGGTTATGACCGAAGAGCTCAAGGAGTTTGTCCTTAGCGGAGCTTCTGCGCTCGAGATAAAACGAGAGGCAATACGTCAGGGTATGAGAACGCTGAGGCAGAGCTCGCTTGAGAAGCTTAAGCGCGGGATAACTTCGATAGAAGAGGTAGTCAGAAATACGGCTACCGACGATTGACGGAGGGTTTGAAAAATGAGTGTTGTACTGGATCAGTTATTAAATGTAATGGTTGAAAATGATTCCTCTGATTTACATATCACAGTTGGCGTGCCCCCCATGCTCAGGATCGACGGCAAGCTTGTCCCGCTCAAACATCCTGCGCTCACTCCGCCGGAAACCAAGGAGCTATGTTACAGCGTTCTTACAGACATGCAAAAACACCGCTTCGAGGAGAACTGGGAGCTTGATTTCTCTTTCGGTAAGGAAAACTTGGGCCGTTTCAGGGGCAATGTGTTTACTCAGAGGGGCGCAATTGCGGGTGCCTTCAGGCTTCTTCCTTTCAAAATAAGGGATTATAAGGAGCTCGGGCTCCCGGCTGTGATAAGCGAGTTCGCCCGCAAACCCAGGGGGCTTATTCTACTAACGGGTCCTACGGGCTCCGGTAAAACCACCACTCTTGCCAGCATGGTGGATCAGATAAACAGGGAGAGGCACGAGCACATAGTAACTATCGAGGACCCGATTGAATACGTATTCGAGCACAAGAACTGCATTATTAACCAAAGAGAGGTCGGAAGCGATACTAAGAGTTTTTCAAACGCTTTAAGGAGCGTGCTCAGAGAAGACCCGGACGTTGTGCTCATTGGAGAGATGAGGGACTTAGAGACAATAAAAATTGCATTGACCCTCTCTGAAACCGGCCACTTGACTCTTGCAACACTTCATACCAATACGGCAGTTCAGACTATAAACCGTGTGATCGACGTTTTTCCCCCTCATGAGCAGGCCCAGGTAAGAGCGCAGCTGTCGTTCGTGCTTGAAGGGATCCTGTGTCAGACGCTTATTCCGAAAGTAGGGGGCGGCAGGGTGCTGGCCGTGGAGGTTCTTACGCCAAACCCGGCTGTCAGAAACCTCATCCGTGAGGATAAAGTACACCAGATATATTCCCAGCAGCAGATCGGGCAGGAGAAATGGAAGATGCAGACTCTCAATCAAAGCTTGTCGGATCTGTATTTGAGAAAGCTGATAACCCTTGAAGAAGCAGTAGGCAAATCTCAGGAGCCCGAGGAGCTCAAACGCATTATAGCAGATCCAGAGTCCGTTCAGTTAATGAGAGCGCGCGCAGGAAGAGGGTAATGATTATGATTATTTGCATGTTCAAATACGTATTTGTATTTAATTATGGGAGAACATAAATGCCGGTATTCGTATGGGAAGGCAGGGTAAGAGGATCGCTGCAAAAAGGAGAGATGGATGCTCCGAGTAAATCTGCAGTTCTAGCGCGCCTAAGGCAGATGCAGATACAGCCCCTTCCTAATAAGATTAAAGAAAAGGGCAGACTCCTGAGCATGAGCATCAACTTGGGAGGAATTTCCACCAGGGATCTCGTCGTATTCACTAGACAGCTCTCCACTATGATAGACGCGGGTCTCCCGCTCGTAAGAGGGCTCGATATACTGGCGGCACAAAATCCAAATAAGAAATTCAAGGATATTATTACGAGAGTAAAAGAGGATGTGGAGGCGGGCTCGACGTTCGCCGAAGCTCTTGGGAAACACCCCAAGGTATTTTCCAATTTATATGTACAGCTCATAAGGGCTGCTGAGACGGGCGGCGTGCTAGATGTAGTACTCCAGAGGCTATCTATGTATCTCGAAAAGATGGATTCGATCAAGAGGAAGATAAAAGGCGCCCTTGTCTATCCCGCTATAGTTATTGGTGTTGCGGTCATGGTACTCGCGGTTGTTATAATATTTGTTGTTCCGGTATTTGCCGAAATGTTCAAGGATATGGGAACTACTCTTCCCAAGCTCACTCAGATAGTTGTGGATACAAGTTCTTTCATAAGACACAATATCCTCTTTATTCTCATTGCGCTCGGGGCAATTGTATTTTTAATAGGATTACTATATAGAAGGTCCTACAAGGTAAGAAGGTTGTTTGATGCGTTTTTACTGAGAACGTGGCTTATAGGGCCGCTTATACTAAAGACGGTTATAGCCAGGTTTTGCAGGACTCTGGCCACTCTTACATCAGGCGGTATCGCTATACTCGATGGACTGGATATTACGGCCAGGGCATCGGGAAACATAGTGACCGAGGAAGCTATCTTAGATGCGAAAAAAGCAGTTAGTGAAGGACAAACGATAGCCGAGCCCCTTTCTACAAGGCCCAAATTGTTCCCGCCGATGGTCGTTCAGATGATAGCCGTAGGTGAGCAGACCGGTGCGCTTGACGATATGCTCAATAAAATCGCCGATTTTTACGAGGAAGAAGTTGATATAGCAGTTACGGCACTACTCTCCGCTCTAGAGCCTCTTATGATCACATTCCTGGGAGCTACGGTAGGCATTATAGTTGTTTCTATGTACCTCCCTATGTTCAAGCTCATTTCAGCCCTCGCCGATTAGAACTTAAGTTTCAAGCGTAAAAAAGATTTATATGAAATGGGGACAGGCCGGAGGGCGAAGCCCGATCGGAGGGAATTAATCAGAAGACAGGCCGGAGGGCGAAGCCCGATCGGGGGGAATTAATCAGAAGACAGGCCGGAGCGCGGAGCCCGATCGGGGGGTATAAAATAAAAGCAGGCAGCGAGTGAATGTAGTTTATGAGCGAGAGCAGGATAAAATTAGAAAATGGGGACAGAGGCGAGCGTAGTAGCGCGATGCCCGCAGGAATAAAATTAGGGGACAGAGGCGAGCGCTTCACAGCGATGCCGGGGAATTAATCTGGGGACAGAGGCGACCCTTCGACTGCACACTGCGTGTGCGCTCAGGGTGAGCGGTTAAATCAGAGGGAAGTAATTTAGTA
>QIHJ01000359.1 GCA_003229065.1 Candidatus Dadabacteria bacterium | reverse complement strand
AAGGCTATCAGAAAAGCAGTTGACGAGCATGATTATTTGGAAATAGAGCGTCTTCATAATATCCTCAGGAACCCGTATTCCGAGCAGCCCGGGTTTGACGAATACTCAAAGACTTCACCAAAAGGAGCAAGGAGCCTTGCGGTCAGCTGTTCGTCATAGGGGGTCTTTATAAAGCGGTTTCTTTAAGCAGCCAAAGCTACTTGCCTTCCAGGTAGCTTGCGATAATTTTTTTTGTTCCGTATCGTGCGAAATGTACGGTGACCTTAGCTTTGTCCCCGCTTCCCTCTACTTTTCTTATTGTGCCGAGACCAAATTTTTTGTGCTCGATCTGCTGGCCTGCTTTGTAGCTTTTTCCGTTACCGCTTTGCCTAACGGGAGTTTTGAGTGGGAGATTAGATTTTTCAGATCTGTTACCGGAAGTCCTTCTCGATTCACCCTGATACATGTTGGCAGTGATAAATGCTTCTGGTATTTCGGACAGGAATCTCGAAGGGGTAGGACTTTCCTCTTTCCCGAAAACGAGCCTTCTGGAGGAACTCGTTAGATATATCTTCTCTCTCGCCCTCGTGAGCCCGACGTAGAGTAATCTCCTCTCCTCCTCTATTTCTCCGCCTCTTACAGAGTTAAAATGAGGCAGCAAATTTTCCTCCAATCCGATTATAAAGGTCACTGGGAATTCGAGCCCCTTTGCGGAATGAAGCGTCATGAGAGCTACCTGATCTGTTTTATCGTTATAGGTATCGAGGTCGCTCGCGAGTGAAATCCGGTCGAGAAATTCGTTCAGCTCGGTATTCTCACTTTCTTTAGGTTGCGGAGTATCCCCTTCAGCGCCTTCATTTTCATATTCCGCCGCAATGTTGAAAAGCTCGCCTACGTTTTCCCGCCTCTCGGGCTCTCTTTCGAGTATATCCAGGTAGCCAGTCTTTTGAAGCACCCGGTCAATTAGCTCCCCAATTCCGTTTTCCCGGGAATATGAGATGAGCTCCGTAACCAGTTTATAGAATTTCTCAAGCTTTACAGCGCTGCTCTTAGGTAGCGTTTTGTCTTCAGCCGCAAGATCCAAAGCATCATAAAGCGCAACCCCGTTCTTTTCGGCTATATCTTCGAGTATTTGGAGAGTTCCTTTTCCTATGCCCCTGGCGGGTACGTTAATTATGCGCCTCAGGCTCATTTCGTCCTGAGAGTTTGCAATTACCCGTAAGTAAGCCAGGACGTCCTTTACTTCGGCTCTCTGATAGAAACCGATCCCACCCACTATTCTATACGGGATGGAGCTGTATAGCAGCTCCTCTTCTATCTGGCGGGACTGAGTGTTGGTTCTGTAAAATATGGCTATATCTTTGTATGAATATCCCTCTTTAACCGCCTCGAGCCGGATCTGCGAGCATACGTACTTTGCTTCGTCTTTCTCATTCCGGGCCAGGTAATAGGATATGGACTCCCCTAGGGAGTTTTCAGTCCAAAGCTCTTTTTCGTGCCGGTGTCTGTTATTCGAGATAAGCTTGTTTGAAGCCTCTAGGATAGTTTTCGTCGAGCGGTAATTTCTTTCTAATTTTATGATGCTAGTATCGGGATAGTCTTTCTCAAAACCGAGAATATTGGTGATATCGGCGCCTCTCCAGCCGTATATCGATTGGTTGTCGTCGCCTACAACGAACAAGTTCCGGTGCTTTTTTGAAAGGAGCTCCACAATTTTATACTGAACGGGGTTTGTGTCCTGGTACTCGTCTACGAGTATGTGCTGGAAGAACCCCTGGTATCTCTTTAGTACGTCGGGTTTTTCAATGAAGAGCCTGACAGTTACGTGCAATAGGTCACTGAAATCAAGTGCGTTTGCCCGCCTCAGCTCCTTTTCGTATAGATCATATATATAAGAGACAGTTTTCTCATAAATGTCGCCACGAAAGTCTTCGGGGCCCAGCCCTTTGTTCTTTGCGCCGTCTATCTTGGAGCGTATGGATCTGGGCGTATATGTGCGGTCGCTGATATTAAGCTCGGCCATGCACTGTTTTATGAGCCTTAGCTGGTCTCCGTCATCGTATATAGTGAAATCTCTTCCAAAACCTTCTAAATTTGTAATTTCCCTCTTGAGTATCCTGAGACAAACCGAGTGGAAAGTCCCGATCCATAGACTACGTGCGTCCTGACCGATAAGCCCATGTATGCGCTCTTTCATCTCATTTGCGGCTTTATTTGTAAAAGTAACGGCGAGAATACTACGGGGTGCGACGTTTTTTGAGCTTACGAGATATGCTATGCGCTCTGTGATTATTCTGGTTTTACCCGATCCCGCGCCGGCAAGGACCAGGAGCGGTCCATTCCCGTGCGTTACGGCTTCTTTTTGCGCGGGATTAAGTTGTCCGAATGATTTTTTTGCCATGTGTGCTCACTTATAAATACAAATTTATTCTAACGGGAAAGCACTCGCAATCGGTGTGGAGGTAAATTATAAATTGGCTGGGCCGGGAGGGCTCGAACCTCCACTACTGGCGTCAAAGGCCAGGGTCCTACCATTAGACGACGGCCCAAACTTATAATCAACTTGGATGGTTTTAGGTTACCAAGGTTTTATATCCATAGCAATAAAACCGTTTTTCAACGATAAAAACGCTCTTGGACCCATAGTATTATTTATCTTGACAGGGTACAATTTATATAAGAAACTTAAGCGTTTTAATAAATAGGAGCGCGTAGCTCAGGGGGAGAGCGCTTGCTTGACACGCAAGAGGTCGCTGGTTCAAATCCAGTCGTGCTCACCACTTCAATAATACTAACATGGAAGATATCCAGATAAAGCTCCCGGGCGGGGTAGAGACTACCTTCCCTAAAGGTACCGCCGTCGGGGAAATAATAGAATCCCTAGGTAAGCCGGGGGGCACCATAGGCGCTAAGGTGAACGGTCAGCTTGTGGATTTCTGGTTCGAGGTAGCTGAGAGCGCGACCGTAGAGCCTGTCAAAGCGGGCTCGGAGGAAGGGCTCGGGCTCATAAGGCACACCGCGGCCCATGTAATGGCCGAAGCGGTGCAGGGCATATTCCCCGAGGCCAAGGTTACAATAGGCCCCGTAATTGAAAACGGATTCTATTACGATTTCGATTACCCGCGCGGGTTCACTCCGGAGGACCTCGAGAAGATCGAGGCCAGGATGAAAGAGATAGTCTCCCAAAAAAAGCCGCTTACCAGAAAAAAGGTCTCAAGGGATGAGGCGATAGCTACATTTTCCAACGAGGGTGAGGAATATAAGGTCGAGATAGTAAACGACCTCCCGCCTGACGAGCAGATTACTATATACGAGCAGGGTGAGTGGCACGACCTCTGCCGCGGCCCTCATGCGCCTTCTACAGGGGACGTAAAGTCATTTAAGCTCCTTAGCATTGCAGGAGCGTACTGGAGAGGGGACGAGAAGAAGCCGATGCTCCAGAGGATTTACGGCACTGCGTTCTGGAATAATAAAGATTTAAAAAAATATCTCGAAATGCTTGAAGAGGCGAAGAAACGCGACCACAGGAAGCTGGGTAAGGAGCTCGACCTGTTCTCTATACAGGACGAAGTGGGGGCGGGGCTTGTGCTCTGGCACCCGAAGGGCTCCCGCGTGAGAAGGGTGATAGAGGATTTCTGGCGGGAGCAGCATGACCGGGCTGGTTATGAGCTTTTATATACTCCTCATATCGCAAAACTCGATCTCTGGAAAACAAGCGGGCATGTGGATTTCTACAGGGAGAATATGTACCCCCCGATGGAGCTTGAGAACACTGAATATCAGATTAAGCCCATGAACTGCCCGTTTCATATAATGATTTACAAGACGCGGATCAGGAGCTACAGGGACCTGCCGCTCCGCTGGGCCGAGATTGGCACCGTGTACCGCTATGAGCGCTCGGGGGTGCTTCACGGGCTACTACGCGTAAGGGGATTTTCACAGGACGACGCTCATATATTCTGCAGGCCTGACCAGATTACAGAAGAAGTTCTGGGCGTTTTAGATTTAACGGTGCTGTTCCTTAAAACCTTCGGATTTGACGACTTCGAGATATACTTATCGACCCGGCCTGAGAAATTTGTCGGTGAAGAGGAAGTCTGGGATAAGGCTACACTCGCTTTAAAAGATGCGCTTGACTCAAAAGGGTTAAAGTATGAAATGGACGAAGGCGGAGGGGCTTTTTACGGGCCCAAGATAGATCTTAAAATAAAGGACGTACTGGGGAGAGCTTGGCAGTGCTCCACAGTTCAGGTAGATTTTAACCTTCCCGAGCGCTTCGATATGAGTTACATCGGGGATGACAACAGCCGTCACCGGCCTATAATGATCCATAGAGCCATATTCGGGTCTATGGAAAGGTTCTTCGGCGTGCTGGTCGAGCATTACGGCGGGGCGTTTCCTTTGTGGCTGAGTCCGGTGCAGGTGAGGATTGCCACAATAGCGGATGAGCAGGTCGAGTATGGTGAAGAGGTATACAGGAAATTAAAGGACGCTAAGATAAGGGTCGAGAAAGATTTTAGAAACGAGAAGCTCGGGTTTAAAGTAAGGGAAGCGCAGTTAGAGAAAATCCCTTACCTGCTTGTTATCGGTAATAACGAAGTAGCAGAGCAGACGGTTTCACCCAGAAGACGCGGTGGTTTGAGTATGGATTCTATGAATGTCTATAAATTTTTAGAGCACATACAGGAAGAGCTTGATCCTGAAAAATGGAAGGAGGTAGAAAAGCAATAGCTAGAATGAAAGGAAGGGGCTCCAGACATAGAGAGCCCGAAGTAAGGATTAATCACAGAATCAGGGCGCGGGAAGTTAGACTCGTGGACGAAGACGGTGGACAATTGGGTGTAGTACAGACCCGGGAAGCCCTTAATATGTCGGAAGAAAGGGGTGTTGATCTTGTAGAGGTCGCTCCCAATGCGAGTCCGCCGGTTTGCAGAATGATGGATTACGGCAAGTATAAATATGAGCTTAAAAAACAGGCGGCGGCTAAAAAACAAAAAACGCAGGTTTTAAAAGAGGTGAAGTTCCGCCCTAACATAGGGGACCATGATCTAGATGTTAAGATCAACCGTATAAGGGAGTTTTTAGGTGAGGATAATAAGACAAAAGTTCGTATATTCTTCAGGGGCAGAGAGATAGTGCATTCCGATCTCGGAAGGCTGCTCGCAAATAAGATACTCGAAAGGGTGTCTGACCTCGGAGAGGTGGACATACCACCAAAGCTCGAGGGCAAAAATTTAACAATGGTGATTACACCAAAGAAAAATCTGAAAGGCGGTAATGAAAATGCCAAAAGTGAAAGTAAAGTCGAATAGAAGCGCTGCTAAAAGGTTCAGCGTAACTGGAACCGGAAAAGTCAAAAGAGCGAGGGGCGGAGGCAGCCACTTAAACGCGAAGAAAAACAGAAAGCGTAAAAGAAGGTTGAACGAGCCCGACTTTTTAACCGGCAGTGCAGCTAAAAGAGTAAAGACTTACGTGCCTTATAAATAAAAGGTTGTGAATTGAGTGGTATAATTTCCTAAAACTTAATAGAGCGAGTGTGCTTAAAAAAGCGGGAGACTGAAATGAGAATAAAAAGAGGAGTTGCTTCGAGGAAGAGAAGGAAGAGACTGCTTAAGCAGGCTAAGGGGTACTGGGGCCAAAGAAAGAACAACATAAGAAGGGCCAATGAAACCTTAATCAGGGCGCTTGCCTTTGCATACCGGGACAGGAGGCAGAGAAAGAGGGACTTCAGAAAGCTCTGGATTGCAAGGATTAATGCCGCTGTGAGACCTTACGGTCTATCGTACAGCAAGTTTATGGGATCGCTAATTAAAGCAGGTGTCGAGCTTGATAGGAAGACCTTGTCCGAAATGGCTATAAGGGAGCCCGAAAGCTTTAAGGCCGTAGTCAATGTTGCGCAGAACGGGCTAAACTAATACTTCTCCGAAATATTATCCGTCCGCGTTAACCTTATAAATTTCCAAAATTACATATGAGTGCGCACTATTACAGGATAGTGTGAGGGTCGTATTGTAACGGGCAGCTATCGCAAACGGGGGATCGTTTTCTACAATGCTCCTTCCCGACTTTTACAAGAAGCGCATGGTATTCGTTGAATATCTGTGTATCTTCTGAAAGCGAATCCGTAAATAACTCCTGCATCTCTTCGTACGTAGTGTATTCTGCTACGAGGCCGTGTCTTGAGAGTATACGGTAAGTGTATGCGTCAATGACGAATATCGGCACACCGCCCGCATAGAGCAATATTGCATCTGCGGTCTCAAAGCCGATTCCTTTTATAGTCAAGAGCTTGTTCCTTAGCTCCTGGGTCTCCTCGTCAAACATTCTCTCCAAGTCCCCTTGGTAATTTTCAACTACAAAGGAAATAAAGTGCTTTATTTTAAGCGCTTTCTGGTTGTAGTACCCCGAAGGGCGGATAAGTGAGGCAAGTGTCTCGGTACTCACAAAGGCTAACTTCTCGATTCCTATGAGATTTTCTTTCTTCAGGTTCGAAATAGCTTTTTCGGCATTAGTCCAGGATGTATTCTGAGTAAGCACGGCTCCCAGTATGCATTCGAGCTTCGAGCCCCCCGGCCACCAGCCCTGTGGCCCGTAGCGCTTATAGAGCTTTTTATAGAAGGTATTAATTCTCTTTGATTTACTCACGTCAGATCAGAAATGATACAGCCAAACGTTAATTATTTACTTATCGGGTTGTTCGCGGCTTTCCTCGAACTCTGATAATAAGGCATAGCTTCTGGGAGCCACATCCGGAGGTTCCTAATCCTGGTTCCGTAACCGGGGTGGGTGGATAGAAACTCCGGAGGCTGGGGCTGTCCCCTGACAGCCTCGTCCATCCTCTGCCAGAACGAAACCGCTTCTCTGGGGTCGTATCCTGCTCGCGCCATGTATATAAGCCCGATCCTGTCAGCCTCGGACTCCTGACCCCTGTTAAAAGGCAGCAGTACCCCGACATTGGCGCCGAGGCCGTATGCTTGCATTACCGCTTCTGTAACAAACGGGTCACCCCCGCCAATCGCCGCGCTGAGTCCAATGGCTCCAAGCTGGGCCAGCATACCCGTGGATACCCTTTCACCCCCGTGACGCGCCGCTACGTGGGCCACTTCATGTGCCATGACAGTCGCAAGTCCCGCTTCGGTTTTGGCCACAGGTAATATCCCTGTGTAAACCCCGACCTTACCCCCGGGAAGAGCGAACGCATTTATCTG
>QIHJ01000087.1 GCA_003229065.1 Candidatus Dadabacteria bacterium | reverse complement strand
TTTGAAACCACGTGGAAAATAGTAATCCCCAGCGCAATGCCCGCGAAAATAACCGGCCTGATATTGGCAATCGCCAGGGCAACAGGAGAGGTGGCGCCCCTTATGATCACGGGTGTTGTGAAACTTGCGCCCCAGCTCCCCATAGACGGATACTTCCCCTATGTTCATCTGGAGAGAAAATTCATGCACCTGGGCTTTCATATCTACGACGTAGGATTTCAGTCCCCGAACGTGGAGGCGGCAAAACCCATGGTATTCACTACGGCGCTGCTTCTAATTTTGATTGTTATCATACTTAACTTAAGCGCAATAATTATTAGAAACCGTTTAAAGAAGAAATACACTACCTCGGCAGTTTAATAAATGTTATTATTATTGATACTTCCGAGGTAAGTAATGAAGGAGACTGAGCAAAAAGTGTCGACTGAAAATGTTAATGAAGCAACTCTGAGCACTCGCGAAGTACTGCCAGAAGATATAGAACAGCCCGAAGGTTACGTAAAATTTGATGTCCCGGACCCGGTGGTAGAGATAAATAACATAAATCTATATTACGGCAATAAACAGGCACTGAAAAACATATACATGGATATAGCTAAGAATAAAGCAACAGCTTTTATAGGCCCGTCGGGCTGCGGCAAATCAACACTGCTCCGCTGCTTCAACCGTCTTAACGACCTCATAGACGATGCAAGGGTTGAGGGAGAGATAAAAATTGACGGTATAAATATATATGATAAGGACATAGATATAACGGACCTAAGAAAGAATGTCGGCATGGTGTTTCAAAAATCTAACCCTTTTCCGAAATCAATATATGAAAACGTAGCATTCGGGGCCAAAATTGCAGGTGAGAACAGAAAGTCCGTACTCGATGAGGTAGTGGAGAAAAGCCTGAAGGGGGCCGCTCTCTGGGACGAGGTGCAGGACAGGTTAAGCGAAAGCGCACTCGGGATGTCGGGTGGACAGATGCAGAGGCTCTGCATTGCAAGGGCAATAGCAGTTGAGCCCGAGGTTCTCTTGATGGACGAGCCGTGCTCAGCGCTCGACCCTATTGCGACAGGTAAGATCGAAGACCTTATAAACGAGCTTAAAGAAAGCTATACGATCGTTATTGTCACACATAACATGCAGCAGGCATCACGTGTTTCTGATTACACCGCCTTTATGTACTTGGGAGAGGTTATAGAATACGACAATACCGAGACAATTTTCCTGAACCCTAAGCTCAAACAGACCGAAGATTACGTGTCGGGGAAATTTGGCTAAACGATTTTCACGGGATTGTTTTCAATCATTATTGTTCTACAAAATATTATGTCAGATGAGAAAAAAAAAGTGTTATTCCTCTGTACGCACAATTCGGCTCGGTCTCAAATGGCGGAAGGAATATTGCGCTCCGCCCACGGCGATAAGTACGAAGCGTCTAGCGCAGGTACCGAACCTTCGAGGGTAAATCCCTATGCCGTGAGGGCAATGGCTGAAATCGGGATAGACATATCGGATCATGGCTCTAAGAGCGTCGAGAAATTTGAGGGTGAGAAATTTGATACCGTTGTAACAGTGTGCGATCACGCAAAGGATGTGTGTCCGGCGTTTCCCGGAGCTAAAAAGTACTTACATAGGGGATTTACGGACCCTTCCAGATTCAGAGGGAAGGATGAGGAGATACTTGAGGGTTTTAGAAAAGTGAGGGACGAGATAAAGAGCTGGATAGATAACGAGTTTAAGGACAGTTAGCGGTAAATGAGCAGAAACTGCCAGGTAATCTTAATAAAATTTGCAGGCAATCTTAATAAAATTTGCAAGCAGTCTTAATAAAATTTGGCGGTAACACAGATATGGCAAAACTAGAAGACGAAATCAGCAAATTAAAAAAAATGCTCTTTGAAATGGCGACGTCTATAGAAGAGATGATAGCCAAGAGTATAAAAGCGCTCAAAGACCGTAATATGATAATGGCGGAAGAGGTCATAAGGAGTGACAGCAAAATCAACCAGATGGAGATCGAAATTGACGATCAGTGCATCAGGATACTGGCTCTCCAACACCCCGAAGCTGAGGACCTGAGAACAGTAACAATGATTATGAAAATAAACAGTGAGCTTGAAAGGATTGGTGACCACGCTGTCAATATAGCGGAAAAAGCTATATACCTGGCCGACAAACTCCCTGTAAAACCTTTAATAGATATTCCCAGAATGGCTGACAAGGCGATAGAAATGCTCCAGGAAAGCCTCGATGCATTTGTGAATAAAGACGCCGAGCTTGCGGTAGCCGTATGTAAAAAGGACGACGAAGTGGATGCGTTAGAGCCTCAGATCGTAAGGGAGCTCATTACATATATGATCTCAGACCCTCAGACCATAGACAGGGCAATCACTTTGATACTAATTGCGAGAGACATTGAAAGAGTCGCCGATCTGGCGACAAATATTGCCGAAGACACATACTACATAGCAAGCGGCAAAACACTCAAGCATCATGCATTTGAACAAGAGTAGATTTGAAATATTCTCTTGGGCATTTGAAAAACAATAGACGCTCTCCCCTTAATACCCCGAGCACAGTAGAATATAATATGATATTTATCTGCCGCTACCCCGAGAGTTTCCAACACGTATAAATAGATTCAGACGAGAATCGCGTAAAAATTATATAATTGTGTTATGAGCTTCCCTTGAAAACATACTGCGGGCAGATAAACTCTTTTCCACTAAATTCAGGGATGTCATCATATGCACCTAAAAGAACTATATTTGTCCGGTAAAGAGAATCTCAACAAAAACTCCGTTGATAACCCGGCTCTGGAGTCATACCTCCTGCTCTCGAAAACCAGTGCGATATCGAATATGTCTGAGATATACGCCCACCCTGAAAAAGAAATGGATGCTGAAATAATAGAGGAATACTTGGAATTGCTCGAACGAAGAGTGAACAACGAGCCCACGGCTTACATAACGGGGGAAAAGGGGTTTTATTCAAGGTGCTTTAAAGTAAATCCCTCTGTCCTTATCCCAAGACCCGAAACAGAGCTTCTTGCGGAGGAGGCGATCAGAATCTCGCGTACAATCGAATCTCCCGTTGTACTCGACATCGGCACAGGAAGCGGATGTATCGCAGTTACGATTGCGGGAGAGAACCCCCACTCAAATATATACGCCTCTGATATATCGCCTGAGGCGCTTAAGACAGCAAGCGATAATGCCCGCATGCTTCATGCGAATGATAAAATCACCTTTGTACGGGGAGACTTGCTTAGCCCGTTTAAAGATGATGCTTTTGATATAATAGTTTCTAACCCGCCTTACATATCGGAGACAGAGTTTGAAACGCTTGAGCCCGGGTTAAGAGAACACGAGCCTGTACTGTCTTTACTTGCAGGTTCAGACGGTCTTAGAATCATCCGGGATATAGTAAGCGAATCGCCATATAAACTAAGAGACGGGGGCTGGTGTTTACTTGAAATAGGAGCCGGACAGTCTGAAAGAGTAAGGGAGCTATTTTACGAAAGAGGTTTTAGGGAAATCACGGCCTTAAGGGACTTAAGCCAGAGGGAGAGAGTGATAAGAGCTCAATGGAAAAAATAATAATAGAAGGCGGAAATAGACTTCACGGTGAGCTTGTCGTTAGCGGCGCTAAAAATGCCGTGCTCCCGCTTATGGCCGCCAGCATACTGACAGGGGGCGTAAACAACCTTACGAACGTCCCTGATCTTGCAGATGTGAGAACTATGTGCAAGATGCTCGAAATACTGGGCGCACGGGTGGAATTTGAAAACGGCTCACTTACAATTGATACAAAGGACTTAAATAAATGGGTTGCTCCTTACGACCTGGTAAAAACCATGCGGGCCTCTGTACTGGTGCTGGGCCCCCTGACTGCGAGATTCGGCAGGGCAAGAGTGTCTTTACCCGGGGGTTGTGCGATCGGTGAAAGACCTATCGATCAACATTTAAAGGGGCTGCAGATACTCGGGGCTGAGATCGAAATGGAAGAAGGCTACGTAGAAACCGTAGCGCCCAAGCTAGTGGGCGGTGTAATACCATTTGACGTCTCGACCGTAACCGGCACTGAGAACCTGATTTTATCCTCTGTACTTGCACAAGGCGAGACCATATTGCTAAACGCCGCTTGTGAGCCTGAAGTAACCGAGCTCGGACTGGTTTTAAATGAAATGGGCGCAGATATAAAAGGGATCGGAACCGATATAATAACCATTAACGGAGTCTCCGAGCTAACCCCGATAAAAGAGCATGAAGTAATGCCGGACAGGATAGAGGCCGGGACACTCATGATAGCATCCGTCCTTACAGGAGGGGATGTATTTTTAAAAAACTGTCGATTCGAGAACATGGGAGCTCTCATAGGAAAGCTCTTAGAAACGGGAGCTGAAATAACAAGAGAAAACAGCGGGATCAGAATAAAAAGCGGGGGCGGGATAAAGAGCATCGATTTTACGACTCTTCCTTATCCCGGCTTCCCGACGGATATGCAGGCGCAGATGATGACGTTAATGAGCGTAGCGGACGGCCTGAGCATTATAACCGAGACTATATTCCCCCAGAGGTTCCTTCACGCCGGGGAGCTCAGAAGGATGGGCGCGGATATAAAACTCGTCGGCAACAGCGCTGTGGTAAGGGGGGTACGGCATGTTAGCGGAGCACCCACCATGGCGAGCGACCTGAGGGCGAGCGCTTCTCTAGTACTAGCCGGAGTCGCCGCAGAAGGAAAGACAGAAATATCCCGGGTCTATCACCTGGACAGGGGATATGAAAAATTGGACCGCAAACTAGAGACAGTCGGAGCCAGAATTTGGAGGGAAAAGGAATGATCACACTTGCGATAGCCAGAGGAAGACTGCTTACCGAAACCGGAAAATTACTTAAAAAAGCGGGTTATCCCGTTGACGATGTGCTTAAGGACTCGAGAAAGCTAATATTCGAATACCCTTCGTCCGGGCTCAAGATTCTTATAATACGTCCGACGGATATTCCCCCGTATGTAGAGTACGGCGCCGCTGACTGCGGCGTGGTGGGTAAAGACACGCTGATTGAGGAAAAGCACGACCTGTACGAGCCGCTTGATCTCGGCATTGGTAAATGTAAGCTAGTTGTGGCGGCACCAAATGGATTTGCCTATAACTCAACCAAAGCCCTCAGAGTAGCGACCAAATATCCAAAAACCGCCTACGAGCACTTTGCCCGTAAGGGCGTAGGCGCCGAAATAGTCAAGCTATACGGCTCTGTTGAGCTTGCCCCGATCGTAGGGCTATCGGACGTTATAGTGGACCTGACTGCCACAGGGGAAACGCTAAAGAAGAATAACCTTGTCGAATTTGAAAGCATTGCCGATATCACGGCCAAGCTCGTCGTAAATAGAGTAAGCATGAAGGTCAAATCAGAAGAAATCAAAGAGCTGATTACAAAACTTAAAAAAGTCAGGAGCTAGCCGTATTTAATACCAGCTAAAAAGCCCGGACACACCATTCTTAAACCGGAATCGGCTTCTCAAAATATTAACCGCCTATTAACATAGAGTTAATAAATCGTCTATTCTTTGAAAAAAACTCCCTCATTCGCTAAACTTATTGTCACATAAAAATTAGAAGCAGATTTTAAGGGTTAATATATATGCTGGGAGTAACAAAATGACAGCCCGAGAGAAGCAATCAAAAGCGAAGAAGAAAAGTGATAGTAAAGAAAAGAGTAACGCTCAGCTAACCCGGCAGTACTTGATAGAGAGCTATAAAAAAGTACGGGATTTTTCACACACACTGGCTGAGCCTCTTGAGATCGAGGACTATGTCGTACAGTCTATGCCCGACGTAAGCCCTACTAAATGGCACCTTGCGCACACCAGCTGGTTTTTCGAGACATTCGTGCTTGCAAAAACTATCAGGAGCTATAAGTCCCCGAACCCGCAGTACGCATATCTTTTCAACTCATACTACATACAGGCGGGCAAGAGGCACAACAGACCAAAACGCGGGCTTATTTCAAGACCCACGGTGGAGGAAACCTACAACTACCGGAACCATGTGGACGAAAGCATGATCGGTCTCATGGAGAGCGCGGACGAAAAGCTCTGGAGTAATTTATCCCCCGTAATCGAAATCGGTATCCACCACGAGCAGCAGCATCAGGAGCTGATATTGACAGACATAAAGCACGTTCTTTCCGAGAACCCGCTCAGGCCCGCATACATCGCACAGATGGGGAGCAAATCGAAAAACGGCGGTAAGACTTCCAAGCCGCCTAAAAACAAGACTAATAGCGCCTGGGTAGAATTTGACGGAGGCGTACACTCTATAGGTCATGGGGGAAAGGGTTTTGGTTATGATAACGAGTACCCTCTGCATAAAGTTTATCTTGAACCCTTCTCACTTAAGACCTCTCTTGTCACTAACGGCGAATATATGGAATTTATGGGGGGCGGCGGATACAAAACACCCGAGCTCTGGCTGTCCGAGGGATGGGCGAGTGTTGAGGAAAACGGATGGGAAGCCCCTTATTACTGGGAGAAGACAGGGAAAAATTGGCAAGAGTTCAGTCTAAGCGGTATGAAAGAGATTAACCCGTCCGAACCTGTTAGCCACCTGTCATATTTTGAGGCGGACGCGTTTGCCAGATGGTCGGGAGCCAGGCTGCCGACAGAAGCAGAGTGGGAAGTGGCCGCATCCGATCTGCCGATTGAGGGAAACTTCGCTGAGGACAGAAAATTTCATCCTAAACCACTAAACGGGGATTCCGGGGGTAAGGCGCTTAAACAGATGTACGGCGATGTGTGGGAATGGACATCGAGCCCTTATGTGTCGTATCCGGGGTTTAAAACCCTTCCCGGAGCGCTCGGCGAATATAACGGCAAGTTTATGTGCAATCAGATGGTGCTGAGAGGAGGCTCCTGCGCCACATCGAAATCGCACATAAGAAAAACTTACAGGAACTTCTTTCCGCCCGAAGCCCGGTGGCAGTTCATGGGCTTAAGGCTTGCTAAAGACGCGGACTGAAAACCGAATCCAATTTCGCAAATCTCTATCTAATAAATTAAACCATGCATAAAAACTTCCTCAAGCTCAAAAAATTCGACCCCGAAACAGAGGATATCCTTTCAGAAATAACAGAGGGCCTGGCTCGGCCTCAAAAGGAGCTCCCGAGTAAGCTCTTTTATGATAAGAGGGGCTCCATAATGTTTGATCAAATCTGCAATCTGGAAGAGTACTATCTTACACGTACAGAGGTCGCAATCATCAATGATAATATAGAGCATATCGCGGACG
>QIHJ01000078.1 GCA_003229065.1 Candidatus Dadabacteria bacterium | reverse complement strand
CTTATCATCACACTCTTTGGCGTAGCGATATTCCAGAATTTTCTCGCAGGAAATAAACCTATAGTTCTAAAATATGAAGGGAAATATTACTTCCCGGTACTTTTCAGATATAACGAATTTTTCGGGGTAGACTTTAAGAAGCTGGATGAAAAACTCCCCGCCGGAGACTTCGCAGTTTTTCCTCCGGTACGCTACAGCCCCACGGAAAACAACTTGCTGTCGATTCTGGAACCCCCGTCGAAGACGCACCTGTTCGGCACAGACGACAGGGGGAGGGACGTTCTGAGCCGTATGATTTACGGGGCCAGGATATCTCTTTCAATCGGGTTCGTCGCTGTGGGGATAGCCGCAGTCATCGGGATTCTTCTCGTAGATATAGCGGGCTATTACGGAGGTACTGTAGACTTTTTCGTTTCGAGGCTATTCGAGGTGATGATGACGTTCCCGGTCTTCTTTTTGATTCTAACGATATTGGCGTTCAGGGACCCGAGCATATATAACATTATGATAGTGCTGGGAGCTACCGGATGGACAGGTATAGCCAGGCTCATCCGCGGGGAATTCCTGAAGCTCCGCAAATTCGGGTACGTAGAGGCGGCGGTGGCGCTGGGCGGGACAGATATGCTGATAATGATGAAGCACATGCTCCCGAATTCGCTCGCACCTGTGCTGGTAGACGCTACGTTTGGCGTAGCCGGGGCGATACTGGTGGAATCGGCGCTCAGCTTTTTAGGTTTCGGAGTGCCGCCTCCGGATCCGAGCTGGGGGGACGTGCTCTCTCAGTCTCAGCGCTATGTGGATTTCGCATGGTGGCTTGTTCTATTCCCCGGTGCGGCTATATTTTTAACCGTTACGTCGTTTAACCTCGTAGGAGAAGGTTTCCGTAACGCGATAGATCCCAAGTTTAAGGGATAATGTTCAGTAATTATATTGTCACTCTGAGCAAAGCGAAGAGTCTCTGAATTTATAAACATCAAAAAGAGATTCTTCCTCGCTACGCTCCTCAGAATGACAACTTGAAAACAAAAGAACTAAAAACGTAGAACCAGGATAAAGTTAAAAAATGACAGATGCCCTTCAGATTAAGGATTTAAGAGTCTCATTCGAATCGGACAAAAAGAAAGTAGAAGTCGTAAGCGGCGTCTCACTCTCTGTACCCGAAGGTAAAGTCGTAGGCGTCGTGGGCGAGAGCGGCTGCGGCAAAACCGTAACTGCGCTTTCCGTAATGAGGCTCATCCCCGAGCCTCCCGGCAGTATCGATTCGGGAGAGATCATTTTCGACGGCGGCGACCTGCTGAGCTACTCTGACCGTGACATGAGGGCAGTGCGCGGGAACAGGATATCTATGATATTCCAGGAACCCATAAGCTCACTCAACCCCGTATTCACAGTTGGCGATCAGATAGGGGAGGCTCTCAAGACGCACACTAGACTCTCAAACAGCGAAGTAAGAGACAGGGTCATAGAGCTTCTGAACCTTGTAGGCATCCCCTCTGCAGAGCAGCGGATGAAGAACTACCCGCACGAGATGTCAGGCGGTATGTCTCAGAGAGTAATGATAGCTATGGCGCTTTCCTGTAACCCCGAGGTGCTGATCGCGGACGAGCCGACGACGGCGCTCGATGTGACAATTCAGGCCGGGATACTGGAGTTGATAGACGAGCTCAGGGTAAAAATGGGCATGGCTGTGCTGCTGATTACTCATGATCTGGGCATCATCGCAGAAGTTGCCGACGAGGTATATGTAATGTATGCGGGAAAGGTGGTGGAGCACGCCGACACCCGTGACTTGTTCGCAAGCCCGAAACACCCCTACACCGTAGGGCTTCTTAATTCGATACCGGACTTAAAAGAGAGTAAGGAGGTGCTAAAAGCAATTCCGGGCGTTGTGCCTTCTCCGGGCAACTATCCTGCGGGCTGCAGGTTTCAGGACCGCTGCCCAATGGTGATAGACAGGTGCAGATCACAAGAGCCCCCGCTCTCAGACGTAGGCGTGAGACACTACTCCGCATGTTTTAGAGCGCATGAGGTAAGATTAGAGGGTTAATTATGTCTTCAAAAGAACTCTTGAAAATAGAAAAGCTAAAGAAATACTTCCCTGTTAAATCAGGAATATTCTCAACAACCAGTAATTTTGTAAAGGCCGTGGACGGTATAGACCTCTCTGTACGTGAAGGCGAAACAGTGGGCCTGGTGGGAGAGAGCGGCTGCGGCAAAACAACTCTAGGTAAAACAATATTAAAACTGCTCGAGCCCTCAGCCGGCGAGATATATTTTGAGGACCGGAACATCACACACCTCTCTCCTTCAAGTATGAGGCCGATCCGTAAAGAGATGCAGATAGTGTTCCAGGACCCCTACGGCTCTCTCAACCCCCGTATGAAGGTCGAGAGCATAGTGTCGGAAGGTCTCATAATCCACAAAATAGCATCAAAGAGTGAAAGGCGAGACATTATTATAGAGCTTTTAAATACAGTAGGGCTCAGGGAAGACGCGCTCCCGCGCTACCCGCACGAGTTCTCGGGCGGACAGCGCCAAAGGATCGCAATCGCGCGAGCGCTCGCCCTAAAACCCAAGTTCATAGTTTGCGACGAGCCTATCTCTGCGCTCGACGTATCAGTGCAGGCCCAAATCATAAACCTATTTATCGAGCTTCAGGAAAAATTCAAGCTTACATATCTCTTTATCTCACACGATCTTAGAGTCGTAAGACATATAAGCGACCGGGTGGCAGTCATGTATCTTGGGAAAATCGTCGAATTATCAACCAGTCGGGAGCTCTATAAAAACCCGCTTCACCCATATACGAAGATTCTCATATCCTCCGTACCCATTGCCGACCCAGAAAAGAAAAGAAAACCCAGTGTTCTGGCAGGCGATGTTCCGAGCCCGACAAATCCTCCGCCCGGCTGCAGCTTCCATCCGCGCTGCCCGATTGCGGCTCAGAAGTGCAAAACCCACGAGCCCGAACTCAGAGACATAGGTTCGGGACATTTCGTATCATGCCACCTCGTATGAAAGTTAAATATTGCGCTTGCAAACCGGTAATCTTGCATTATTATTTAGAGCCGTTATTTTAGAAGGGCAAGCTGTAAATATTCGTGATTAATTCTTGGGACGATGAAAGTTAGAGTTTCAGATATAAAAGAGAGCGGTGTTCACATAGAGACATCAGAAAATCCGGAGTGGCTCGTGAACGTGCCTGAGCTTTTAACCGGGGATAAGAACCTTCAGCTTACATCAAGGTTTGACATAGACATACAACTGAATAAAGTTTTAAAAGAAGTAACGGTGTCAGGCAATGTGCAGTTTTCGATCGAAGCCACCTGCTCGAGGTGTTTAAAGGCAGTTAAGCTCGATCTGAAACCCGAGGTTAATCTCGTTATTACTCCAAGAGAGAGTGTAGAGGACAAGGACAAGAATATAAACCACGAAACTTACATTGGCGATGAAGTGGATATAAGCGGCTATATAAGAGAGCAGATCGCGATGTCGCTTCCCCTCAAGGTAGTATGTACGGAGAATTGCAAGGGTTTGTGCTCAAACTGCGGATTAAATTTAAACACTGAGCAGTGCGATTGCGAAAGTGAGTGGGTAGACCCAAGGCTTTCGGTACTCAAGAATTTTAAAATATAAGTTTACCGAATATTTGAAAATAAAAGATTACTAGGGAGATTATTAAAATGGCGCTTCCCAAGAGAAAACAATCAAAATCGAGAGGCAGAAAGAGAAGGACCCATTACAAGTTGGTCCGTCCCGGTGTGTCCTCATGCCAGAACTGCGGCGAGCACAAATCGCCCCATAGAGTATGCCCGAGCTGCGGGTTCTACAAGGGAAGGACTTTCGTTAGAGAGCAAGAGCAGGAAGAGCCTTCATAAGGTAATATCTCACACGAAAAAAGGATTATTGGTCCCCTGGGGACAGACCGGAGCACGAAGTGCGATCGGGGGGCAGGTCTAAAATTAGAAGACAAAGTATATTGTGTATAAGGATAGTTGTTCTATGATTGCATTTGTATTCCCCGGACAGGGTTCCCAGTATGTGGGAATGGGAAAAGAGTTATACGACGAGTTCACTTCGGCAAAAGAGGCTTTTGACGAAGCGAGTGAGGTGCTGGGCTTTGACCTTGCAGCTCTTTGCTTTGAAGGTGAACAAGATGAGCTTTCCCTCACATATAACGCTCAGCCGGCACTCCTCACAACAAGCATAGCGGCGCTCAGGGTGCTTCAGGAAGAGTCCGCTCTCAGACCCGATTATGTTGCGGGACACAGTCTCGGCGAATATTCGGCTCTTGTAGCTAACGGTTCTATGACGCTTAGAGACGCTGTACGCGTAGTAAGAAAAAGAGGAGAATTCATGCAGGAATCAGTACCCGTGGGAATAGGCGCTATGGCAGCCGTTCTGGGACAGAGTATAGAGCAGGTAGAGGAGATATGCAGACAGGTCTCTAATAACTCTCATATAGCGAGCCCCGCAAACCTGAACGCTCCGGGACAGGTAGTTATTTCCGGGAATAAAGAAGCGGTAGAGAAAGCTTCTGAAATCGCCAAAACAAACGGCGCAAAAAGAGTCCTTCCTTTAAATGTAAGCGCCCCCTTTCACTGCGCTCTGATGGAGCCCGCGGCGTTGAAGCTTGCAGAGGTGCTGAGCGGCATAGAGTTCGGCGGTATGAGCGTCCCGGTGGTTTCTAACTGCACAGCCACTGTCACCGACGACCCGTCTCTATTAAGAGCGCTTCTGATAGAGCAGGTCACAAGCCCCGTCAGGTGGCATGAATCCGTAGAAGCCCTCTACGCTCTCGGCGTTAGGGATTATTTAGAGATCGGCCCTAAAAATGTATTATCCGGACTAATAAAAAGGACATTATCAGACGTAACGGTAAATAACTTTGAAAAGACGGCACAATTGGAGTCCATACGAAATGACTGAAACTAACGGTAGAATAGCTCTGGTTACCGGCGGATCAAGGGGTATTGGCCGCTCTATAGCGGAGAGACTAGCCAGGGAAGGGTTTTACGTTGTTATAAACTACTTGAGAAACGAATCCGCAGCCCGGGATGTTCTTTCGGCTATTGAAAGCGCCGGGGGGAAAGGCCAGATTGCCCCTTTCGACGTTTCTGATTTCGACGCTACACAAAAAGCTGTGGAAGATATTGTTGAAGAGCTCGGCGGACTCCATATACTTATCAATAACGCAGGTATCACCAAAGACACTCTTATACTCAGAATGAAGGAAGAGGACTGGACCAATGTAATATCTGTAAACTTAAACGGCGTCTTTAACTGCACTAAAGCAGTTACGCGTATTATGATCAAACAACGCTACGGCAGAATAATAAACCTCACCTCTGTAGTAGGTGAGATGGGCAATTCGGGCCAGACCAATTACGCTGCCTCAAAAGCGGGTATTATAGGCTTCACAAAGGCGGCGGCTAGGGAAATGGCCTCTCGCGCGGTCACAGTCAATGCAGTGAGCCCGGGCTTTATAGAAACGGACATCACAATGGCGCTCACTGATGAGATAAGAAAGAGTTATATAGAAAAAATACCGCTCGGCAGGTTCGGGTCACCAGAAGATATCACCGGAGTAGTCGCTTTTTTGACTTCCAATGAGGCTTCATACATTACCGGCGAGGTGATCAGGGTTAACGGCGGAATATACACATAATAGCTAAGGAGGTATTAACAAATGGCAGATGAAAAAGAGATTCTTGCTAAAGTAAGGGAAATGGTTGCAGGGCAGTTAGGTAAATCCGACGCCGAGATCACACCTGAGTCTTCATTTATTGAGGACCTTGGTGCCGACTCTCTTGACCTGGTTGAGCTTATTATGTCCATGGAAGACGAGTTCGGCCTCGAGATTTCAGACGAGGACGCCGAATCTATCATAACAGTGCAGGACGCAATCACCTTTATTGCGGAGCGCAAAAAATAATGGAAAGAAGAGTAGTGGTAACGGGGATTGGTCTCATAACCCCCGTCGGCATAGGTAATAAAACCAGCTGGGACGGGGTTCTGAGCGGACGCTCCGGAGTGAAAACGATTGAGCGCTTTGATCCTTCTCCCCTCAAGACGCAGATAGCAGGCGAAATAACGGGCTTCGACCCCGAGCTGTATATGCCCGCCAAGGAAGCCAGGAAAACGGATAGAGTTATCCACTACGCCGTTTCAGGCGCCAAAATGGCGCTTGAAGACTCTGGGCTTGAAATTACTGAAGAGCTCTCAGAGCGCACCGGTACAGTCATAGGAACAGGCATAGGAGGTATGGAGACATACGTTAATACTGTGCTGCTTATGAATGAAAGGGGGCCAAACCGCCTGTCGCCGTTCTTTATACCCAACATAATCACCAACATGGCCGCGGGTTACGTTTCAATTATCTTTAACGCCAAAGGCCCTAACTGTGCTACCACCACAGCTTGCGCTGCAAGCGCACACGCTATCAACTACTCTGTAATGTCTATCAGGAGAGGGGAAGCGGACATCATGATATCAGGGGGCACAGAAGCGCCCCTGGTGCCTCTTACGCTCGCCGGATTTAACGCTATGAGAGCGCTTTCGACAAATAATGACGACCCAGAGGGGGCTTCCAGGCCCTTTGACAAAGAAAGGGATGGATTCATTATAGGTGAAGGCTCGGGAATCCTTATATTGGAAGAGCTCGAACTCGCAAAAAAGAGAGGAGCTAGGATCTACGCAGAGATACTGGGCTGCGGTATGAGCTCGGACGCAAGCCACATTACAGCCCCCTCACTCGCAGGCCCGGTAAAGTCGATGAAGGACGCGCTTAAGGACGCCAAGATAAACCCCGAAGAGATAGATTACATTAACGCCCACGGCACTTCTACACAGCTTAACGACGCCAATGAGACGGCGGCGATTAAAGAAGTTCTGGGAGATAACGCTTATAAGACGCCCGTAAGCTCGACAAAGTCGATGACCGGCCACATGCTAGGAGCGGCAGGCGGAGTGGAAGCGGCTTTCTCCATTCTCGCGCTCGAAGAGGGCGTAATTCCCCCTACGATTAACCTCGACAACCCCGATCCCGACTGCGACCTCGATTATGTGCCACATGAGGCAAGAAAAGCGTCTATTAAAACAGTACTCAGCAATTCATTTGGGTTCGGCGGCACAAACGGCTCCCTAATTTTCAGAAAATACGAGGAGTAAAACCCCAGCGTCGCTGTGCTAATTTTATACCAGCCCCCCGATCGCACTTCGCGCTCCGGTCTGTCCCCATTATTAATTCCCCGGCATCGCAGTACTAATTTTATGCCTGCCCTCATTCACACACGACGTTCACT
>QIHJ01000334.1 GCA_003229065.1 Candidatus Dadabacteria bacterium | reverse complement strand
GGAAATGGCCGACCGCATAGGGATAATAAACAAAGGCGAGATTATATTAGTAGAGGACAAGATAGCATTAATGGAGAAACTCGGCAAGAAGCAGCTAAAGCTCTATCTGCAAAACCCTCTAAGCTCGATTCCCAGTGCGTTAGCCGGACATTCGCTTGAGCTTTCGGTCGACGGCACCGAGCTTCTATACACTTTCGATGCCCGAAGCGAGCAAACGGGTATAGCGGAGCTCCTCGGGCACATGCATCACCATGGAATAGATATAAGGGACCTCCAGTCAAGCCAAAGCACGCTTGAGGAAATTTTTGTCAGCCTGGTTACTGAAAAACAATGAACATCTACGCAATACGCTCAATTTATAGGTTCGAGATGGCCCGTATGTGGCGTACGCTGATGCAGAGCATCGCAACCCCCATTCTCTCCACGTCTCTATACTTCGTCGTGTTCGGCTCCGCAATAGGCTCAAGGATGGGAGACATCGAAGGGATTGACTACGGCGCTTTTATTATTCCAGGCCTTATTATGCTCTCCCTCATGACCGAGAGCATCTCTAACGCATCGTTTGGTATATACATGCCGCGGTTTGCGGGCACTATTTACGAAGTGCTCTCTGCGCCCGTCTCATACATCGAGATAGTAATAGGTTACGTAGGGGCTGCGGCTACTAAATCAGTCATACTCGGAATACTAATACTCGTCACTGCCCGCCTATTCATTGCGTATGAGGTTCAGCATCCCATATGGATGTTCGGCTTTCTTATTCTGACTGCTGTCACGTTCAGCCTGTTCGGGTTTATAATAGGCATTTGGGCAGACGGTTTTGAGAAGCTTCAGGTAGTGCCGCTATTGATCGTCACGCCGCTTACTTTCCTTGGCGGCACTTTTTACTCTATCAATATGCTCCCGCCCATATGGCAGAAGATCACGCTCTTTAACCCTGTGGTCTATCTTGTCAGCTGTTTCAGATGGAGTTTTTACGGCGTTTCGGATGTAAATGTGGTCGTGAGCTTCAGTATGACCGTACTTTTTCTAGTTCTATGCCTTGTGGCAGTCTGGTGGATTTTCAAAACCGGTTACAGGCTCAAGACTTAAGTAGTTAGCAACCGCCCTTTAGTTATAAACCCTGATTTCATTATAAAGCGCGTCGCGCTCAACAGGTATGAAGCCCGCGTTCTTTATCATATTGACCATAAAGTCCCGCGTATGCCCGAGCTCCGAAGGGGCTCCCGCGTCATGGATGATCTTCTCACGCATGATCGTGCCGTCGGCGTCGCTGCATCCGTAATGGAGCGCCACTTGCGCCATCTTTTCCCCAAGTGTTATCCAATAGGATTTAATGTGCGGGAAGTTGTCTAAATACAGTCTCGCAAGGGCGTGTATCTTAAGGTCATATGAGGCGGGCATGAATTTAACCTGGCTCTTAAGCCCCGTGTTATCAGGCTGAAATAGTACCGGAATAAAAGCGAAAAACCCGGGCGATTCGTCCTCAATTTGTCTCAGACGCTCATAGTGGTCTACTATATGGAAAGGCTCTTCGATGTGGCCGTACAGGATCGTTGCGTTTGTCGGCATCCCCATACTGTGAGCGAGCTTGTGTATCTCCTCCCAGCGGGTCGCGACAGTCTTAGGTGCGCATATCTTTTTGCGCACCTCGGGGTGGAGTATCTCCGCTCCTCCGCCGGTTAGGGCATCGACTCCCGCCTCCATCAATGTTTCGAGCACGCCTTCCAGAGTTTTGCCGCTTATCTCTGTAAACCAATCGATCTCGACAGCGGTAAACGCTTTTACATGAGTCTCGGGGTAGTTATCTTTTACCAGTTTCACTATGTCCAGGTATTGCTCGAACTTCCAATCCGGGTGAAGGCCGCCCACAATGTGGACCTCTTTAAGCTCATCGCTCAGCATGGATAGTATTTGGTCATGGGAAAGGACGTAAGCGTTAGCCGATTTTTTAGTAGTGCCGAATGCGCAGAACCTGCACGATATGGCGCAAATATTCGTAGGGTTAACGTGGCGGTTAACCACAAAATACACCTTATCGCCGGCTCTTTTACGCTTAACGTAGTCAGCCATCATCCCAACAGTATTTATGTCCTGCGTATCCATTATCGTGAGACCGTCTTCAAAACTAAGACGTTCTTCCAGGGCTACTTTCTCCAGTATGGGTAAAAGTTTTTCGTCGTAACAAAGTTTCTCTATTTCGTCCAGTACTCGTTCCATCTTTCGCTTACAAGCTCCTCGATATCCGCAGTCATTTCAATCACTTTAGGATACCAGTTTTTTATTGTCGCATCTATTCCCATCCGACCGCCGTAAACCACAGCCGAGCCCCTAAGCTCGGTGCGCTCAAATATTACATCAAGATACGGGTCGAATCTAGTAAATATTCCCCATATAAGCTCTGTGTTGTCGTGTATATCTATATCCGGGCTCACAATAGCCACAATTCTCACATCCTCATAACCCGGGGTTTTGAATATTTTATTTATCATTTCCTTCGGGTTCTTTTCAAGCTTTATCGCCAGTATCCCACCCGTTAGCAGTCTCCAGTCAAGAATCGTCTTATGCTTTGCGCGCGGGTCGGGCAATTTTTTAGGCGGCGGTTTTTTATTTTGATTCCGAGTGCCCCTGACCGCGTTTAATCCCATTTTGCTTCCCACGTTTAGCTTGCCGCTCGTAAAATCCAGGGTGTCCAGAGGCGCCCACGGGATCATGAGGAAATCCTCGTTCGGGTCGAAATTCTCTCCGATTTCCCGCAGCACTGCGTCCCAGTCCCTGGGGTTAACGTCGCTTGAAACAGTAATCATAACTTTAGTAAGCAGCAGCTGCCCCGTACCCCAGAGTGCAAGCATAGCTTTAATTCCGTTCTTGGGATAACGCTCATCCACAGATACTACGAGCAGGTTATGGAACCCGGCCTCGGGGTAAGCCCACATGTCTTTTACTTCAGGGTGTATAATCCGTACAAGCGGAGAGAACATATCCCCCGCCGCCATACCGAGGAAGATATCTTCTTTGGGCGGCTTGCCCACAATAGTGGCCGGTAATATCGGATTTATCCTGTGTGTAATTTCGTTCAGATGAAATACCGGAAAGTCCGCTTCCATCGAATAGTGCCCGAAATGGTCTCCGAACGGGCCTTCTTCCCTTAGCTCGTTTTGAGGGACAACGCCCTCGATTATAAATTCGGCATTTGCAGGCACGCTTACCGATATGCTTTTACCTTTTACCATCGGTATAGGCTTTCCTCTCAGGTACCCTGCAAACGCAAGCTCGTCCATACCTTCGGGGAGAGGCGCAATTGCCGTGAAGATCATCTTCGGGTCCCCGCCCAGCACAACTGCCACTTCAAGAGGCTGCCCCAGCTTCCCCGCTTCGTGGTAGTGTGCGGCGCCTCCCTTATGCGGGTGCCAGTGCATCCCTGTAGTCTTCTCGTCATAGACCTGCATCCTGTATATCCCAAGATTTCTTCTCGATGTTACCGGGTCTTCCGTAAGCACCAGCCCGAGTGTGATAAACCTGCCCCCATCGTCGGGCCAGCATTTTATAATCGGAAGCTTATGCAGATTCGGGCGTTCTTCCACCTCTTGAGAGAACCCGAATTTTACATTCTTGGTTCTCATTGAGAGCAAGTCATAAGCTTTTGGTAGTATTGAAAAAAAGGATTTCAGAGACGGAGGATTTACTTTATGAAATATCTCGACCAGCTCCTCGCCCACTTCTCTTGGCTTTCGTCCGAGAGCAAGCTCGACCCTTTCTTCGGTGCCGAACAGGTTAATCGCCATTGGGAACGCCGCACCCTTAACGTTCTCGAATATGAGCGCCGCTCCGCTCTCCTTAATAACGCGGGACGCAATCTCGGTTATTTCCAATATCGGATCGACTTCGGCTTTAACGTATTCGACGTCGCCGATCTTTCTTAGATGATTTATATATTCCTGCAGGTCGTAGAATTGTTTCTTAGACATTTACTCGCTAGCGCTCCTTTTCAATAGAGCCTCATAAAAATTATTCGAAATCCCGGATTAGTATATATGATGCTGGAAATAAAACAGTTGGAAACTCTACAAAATATTAAAATTATATTGAAGAATCCTCATTCAAGCTCTTCACTGTGCCATCCGTTTCCCGCTTCGACCCCCAAAATGTTTAAAACCTTATCTACGTAGCCTTCGATCAGGCTGCTCACATTCTCGGCGTTCAAATAATGAGGCGGGCTTATCGGCATTATCACCGCCCCCTCACGTGAGAGCTTAAGCGCGTTCTCAAGCGCAATCGAGCTCAGCGGAGTTTCTCTTAAGGCGATAACGAGTTTTCTTCTCTCTTTAAGAGCCACCTGTGCGATGCGTGTTATCAGGGTATCCGCTATGCCGTTTGCTATCTTAGCCAAAGTGGAAATAGAGCATGGGATGATTACGAGCGCGTCAAAATGGTTACTTCCCGAGGAAAACGGCGCCGCAAGGTCAGAATCACTATATATTTCATTTACCCAGGGGCGGAGCTCCTCGGTTTTGAGTCCAAGCTCTTCATGAAGCACTCTCTTACCCCACTTGCTCGCCACAAGATATTTGTCGTCCGGACACCTTCGTAAAAAATCCACTCCGTATGCGGCGCCCGAAGCTCCGGTAAACCCAACTATTGTTCTCATCAGGGTAAGTATAGCCCAGAGAGTACGAAAAGGAAGATAGCGAATCCTATTAAGATGTTGATCCTGAAAAAAGCAAAGCCCACATCCTCCGACTTTTTGTGCTCCAGAAACAATAAAAATCCGATGACTATTAGCAATATTCCCGCAAAAATTGTCTTATACATATAAAAGTATAGGAATGCGGCGGCAAAGTACGCCGCCAGGTGCAAAATGCTCGATACACTTAGCGCAGTCTCCTTACCAAAGCTCGACACCATGGAATAAACACCCTCCCTTTTATCGAATTCCTCGTCCAGGGTAGCATAGATTATATCAAAGCCCGAGACCCAGAAAAGTGTAAAGCATGAGAGCACAACCGCAGGGAATATGCTCTCAAATGAGCAAGTTACAGCAACAAAGCCCCCGAGCGGCGCAAGCGCAAGTCCGAGGCCGACCCCGAAATGACATAGATAAGTGAACCTCTTTAGGAACGGATAAATAATGAATACAGCAAGCGGTATCGGGGATAGGTATAAAACCAGATCACAAATGAAATAGGCTGAAATAAAGTAGAGGAGTAGCCCCAACCCTGTTACCAGGTATGCATTTCCGAGGCTGATCTTCCCTGCTGGAAGCTCCCTTTCAAGGGTCCTCGGGTTTAGCGCGTCAATCCTTTTGTCTATAATCCTGTTTATTGAAAGGGCGGCCGTTCTTGCTCCTGTCCCTGCCAGTATGATCAGTATGAGAAGCCCGGTGTCAGGCAGTCCCTTGGCTGCAAGGAAAGACCCCGCGAATATAAGCGGTAGAGAAAAGAGCGTGTGCTCGAATTTAATAAAATTTGCGTAGTCTCTAAGCATACTAAAATCTTTTGTCATTCCTAAATTATGTCCCGGATACTGAATCAAGCCTGTGCTGAACTTGATTCAGTATTCAGCACAGGCTTGATTCGGTGTTCAGCGCAAACCTTGATCCAGGATCGAGTCGGAATCGCATCCTTTGCCTTTTTTCTCCTGATGTTTCAGCATTGTCTCTTCCGGTCATCTGTCTACTTTACTTTTATTTGTCATTCTATACAATAACCCTCTAATCCATTCCGGGCGGGGTGCCTAATGTCTAGACCCGAGATCGTAGCCAGAATATCCGAGGATTTAAAAGAGGGAAATTTCGAGGGGATTAGGAAAGCTCTGTCTACCATACACCCTTCAGAGATTGCCGGGATAATTCAGTCATTCGACCCCGCAGAACATACCAAGATACTTGATGCACTCGATAATGAAACGGCCTCCGAGGTAATACTCGAGCTCGACCCCGAGCAGCGTGAGGATATACTCGAGGACTTCGATGAAGATAAGATAGCCGACATCGCTGAGGAGATGGATTCCGATGACGCCGCAGACCTTCTCGGAGAGCTCCCTGAGCAGACTGCCAGCACAGTGCTCTCCAAAATGGACCCTGAGGAAGCAAAGGATGTAGCTCCGCTCTTGAAGTACCCTGAAGACTCCGCAGGCGGCATCATGCAGGCAGAGCTCGTTAAAGTGAATCAAAGTTTTACGGTCAGGGACACTACGAATTGGATTCGCCTAATAGCAGAGGAAGTGGAGGACTTTCACTCCATTTTTGTAACTGACGAGAACGACAAGCTCCTGGGCCAGATATCACTAAGCAAGCTCATTCTCGCAAGTCCCAGGACCAAGGTCGAGAACCTCATGGGGCCTGTCGAAGTCACTGTCACACCTTATGTAGACCAGGAAGAAGTAGCAAAGATATTCCAGAAATACGATATTGTTTCGCTCCCTGTAATCGACACCAGGGGAGTGCTCGTCGGCAGAATCACCTCAGACGACGTGCTCGACGTTATCACCGAAGAGGCGTCCGAGGACATGCTGCAAATGGCCGGTGTGGGAGATAGACTCCATCCGATATACACTCCGACTGTCACGAGGATTAAGCTCAGGATTCCATGGCTCCTTCTAACCCTCATAGGTGAGCTCTTTATCGCATTTATAATCGTCTACGCGTTTCAGCCGACACTTGAAAAAGTGGCGATACTCGCGGCCTTCATGCCGGCTATTATGGCCACGGGCGGAAACGTCGGGCTGCAAACGACTACTATTGTAATTAGGAGCCTCGGCATGGGCACGATCAATATAAAGCAGATTGGCAGAATTATCTTCTCTGAAATTAGGGTAGGGTTGGCTCTAGGGGTAATATGCGGTCTCATAGCCGCCATAATAGGCGCTATGATTACCTATCAGCAGCCCGAGGTCTTTCGTCTCTCGATTGCTGTGTTCATTGCTATGGTCTCAGCCACTCTGGCTACATCCTTTATCGGAGTTGTCGCTCCCTTGGCGCTATACAGGCTGGATTTCGACCCCGCAGCCGCTTCTGGCCCGTTCCTCACCATGTTTAACGACATTTTCGGCTCGGTTTTTTATCTCTTTATTGCTATGATTATCTTGTAGTGATTTGGACGATGTCTAATCTGTCGGCTTAACACGATATCAGATACTCCTCACTCCCCAGTCTTATTCCCGACACAGTCTGCCGTTGAGGATTGTGAATCCAGTGGAAGCGTGGGAAAATTGAACCTTAGAACGCCGTCAACAAATATATCACCAGGCTGATTATCCCCGCTAAAACTCCCGGGAACATCCTGGCTGAAAATCCAGTCCTCGGCTTCCAGTTGTATATTAGCCGCTCCGGGGCTCGGATCTCCCAAAAATCCCGACCCGCTTCCGTTAAATAAGAAGTTCTCG
>QIHJ01000391.1 GCA_003229065.1 Candidatus Dadabacteria bacterium | reverse complement strand
GAATGAATGCCCAGATGAGCCACGCGAAAAAGCCCGAGAAGCGGAGCCTGCCGAAGGCGGCAACAGCATGGCTGCTCCCGATGACCGCGAGGCTGCCCTTGTCCTTATATTTGAATGGAGCGGTTTCCCTTCCGTTTATCCTATCCTCTATCAGGCCCGCAACGTATCTGCCCTCCTGCATCGCTACCTGGGCCACGCCGGGCAGGGGCTCGCCCCCCTGGTGGGCATAATTTGCCAGATCGCCGATGACGAATATGTCGGGGTGTCCCGGGACGCTCAAGTCTGCCTTTACAATTACACGCCCTGTCGGGTCGAGCTCGGCCCCGGTCTTCTCCCCTATGGTTTTACCGAGCTTTGACGCTTTAACCCCTGCGGTCCAGAGTATAGTTCTCGCTTGTATTTTTTCGCTGGTACCGTTCATTTCGATCGAGGCGGTATTGTCTCCGATATTTTTTACCATGGTATTCAGTCTGATTTCGACTCCGAGCTTTGTTAATGTCTCCTCGGCTTTTGCTGATAGCTCAGTGGGGTATGTGCGGAGCACACGGTCGTCGGCCTCGACCAATATGATTCTAGCATTCGCAGTATCTATATTTCTAAAGTCAGATTTAAGCGTTGTACGGGAAAGCTCTGCGATGGTTCCGGCAAGCTCTACACCTGTCGGTCCGGCACCGATAATAAGAAAAGTCATCCACTTCCGCTGCTCATCCGGGTCGCTGTCGCGCTCGGCCGCTTCAAATGAGAGCAGTATTTTTTTCCTTATAGTAAGCGCGTCCTCTATTGTTTTGAGCCCGGGAGCCATGCTCGCCCACTCTTCATGGCCGAAGTAGTGGTGGTTTGATCCCGTGGCCACAATCAGCGTGTCGTAGCGGAGCTCCCCGTCTTTGAATATGACCTTTTTCCCTTCTGGGTCTATATCGGTCACCAGGGCATTTTGGACGTATACATTTTTGTAGCGGCTGAATACCACCCGCAGCGGAGACGCGATCTCTCCCGGAGAGAGCCAGCCAGCGGCCACCTGATACAGGAGGGGCTGGAATAGGTGGAAGTTGCGCTTGTCTATAATCGTAATTTTAACAGGAGCGCGGGACAGCATCTTGGCTGCGTATAAGCCGCCGAAGCCCCCTCCGATTATAACCACGTGCTCTTTTTGTTTGCCGCTTCGCATTTTTATATTAGTCCCAAAGACTGTATTGTTAATATACATGTTCGTATTTGTTTCCGGAACGAACAAAGATCACCGCAATATATTACCTCAGCACCTAAAGTATTTATTCTTCTCGAAGTCGCTAGAGTAACTGTGATCAACTAACGATAGATTGGGATAGCTTGAAAAATGGTTATTCTGTGAGATTATTTCTGTGCTATATACATTTGGCTAATTGATCTTACGGCGAGGCGAAGTGTTACAAAGGGATAAAATTTATAATGAGTGAGCATCTATTAGTAGGACTGGCAACGGTGATAGTGCTTGGTATCGGGGCGCAGTGGGTCGCATGGCGGGTTAATCTGCCTGCGATACTGCTACTACTTATTGCCGGGTTCGTAGCCGGTCCTGTAACTGGTTTTTTCGATCCTAACAGCGTGTTCGGCGATCTCCTTCTCCCCCTTGTGTCTGTTTCTGTCGGCATCATATTGTTTGAAGGCGGGCTCAGCCTGAAGTTCTCTGAGTTCAGGGAGATTCGTAAAGCAGTAATTAACCTTGTCACCGTCGGTGTATTGGTTACCTGGGTTCTGAGCTCGGCTGCGTCTTACTTTCTATTCGGTCTTGATTTTAGGCTTTCAGTACTTCTCGGAGCAGTACTCGTTGTGACCGGGCCTACTGTGATAATACCGCTGCTACGGCACGTAAGGCCTTCCGGGAAATCGGGCTCGATAATGAAATGGGAGGGAATAGTTGTCGACCCTATAGGTGCCATACTGGCAGTTTTGGTGTTCGAGGCCATACTCTCGGGCGGTGTAGCAGAAGCTTCGGAGCAGGTCGTCCTGAGTGTTATTAAGTCTGCTCTTATTGGCGGTATATCCGGTCTTCTGGGCGCATCTTTGATTGTAGTCGTGCTCAAAAAATACTGGGTACCGGACTTCCTTCAAAATCCGGTCGCGCTGATGACTGTAGTTACGGCATTTACTGTATCGAATCACTTTCAGACGGAGTCGGGGCTGCTTGCGGTTACTGTAATGGGTATTGTGCTTGCCAATCAGAAGTGGGCGAGCGTTAAGCATATTATAGAGTTTAAAGAGACGCTGAGGGTGCTCTTCATATCGAGTCTTTTTATTATTCTCGCCGCAAGAATTACACAGGACGACGTGGCCTACCTGTTTAATTATAAAAGCGTCGCCTTTCTCGCCATAATGTTTTTCCTGGTGCGTCCGCTATGTGTGTTTATATCAACTTATACGACCGACCTGAATTTAAAAGAAAAGGTGTTTCTCTCTTGGATGGCTCCCCGGGGGATCGTGGCAGCTGCCGTATCTTCCGTGTTTGCGCTAAGGCTCGTTGATGCCGGGTATCAGGACGCTGAGCACCTGGTAAATATCACTTTTCTGGTTATAACAGCCACCGTAGCGGTATACGGTCTGAGTGCTTCTCCTCTGGCCAGGTATCTGGGTATAGCCTCCCCAAATCCGCAGGGCGTTTTATTGGTAGGCGCTCACAGCTGGTCGAGAGCAATCGGTAAAGTACTCCATGAAAGCGGGTTTCAGGTGTCTCTCGTGGACTCGAACTGGGCCAACATATCAGCCGCCCGAAACGACGGTCTTAAGGCGTATCACGAAAATATTCTACTCGAGGATATATCTGAAGACGTAGACCTGGACGGCATAGGTAAACTTCTCGCGCTAACATCAAACGAAGAGGTGAATTCACTTTCGGCGCTTCATTTTGTCGAGCTCTTCGGACGCTCTCAGGTCTACCAGCTCGTAAAGCATTCTAAATTCAGCGCCAGGAGCGAAGCGAGTATCCCGCAGCATTTGCGCGGCAGGCTGCTGTTTTCCTCAGAAGCCACTTTCGATTACCTGTCCAAACGTTTTATATCGGGTGCTGTAATCAAGAAAACCACCATGACTGAAGAGTTTGACTACGAGTCGTTTATGTCATTATACGAGAACGCTCTTCCGCTGTTTATCATAAAGGAAAGCGGTGAGCTTACCGTATGCACTGCGGACAACCAGATCAGCCCTCAGAAAGGGCAGCAGTTAATAGCTCTTGTGGATGAACTTGTGCAGTGAGCGGGGGGGGGGTAGCTTATGACGGATTTATTCAGATAGCATTACTCAAGCTCCCGGCTTTTAGGGAATACTCAGGATACCTGCTAACCACTTAAAGCGGCGAGTATAAAGCTCGCAATGAGGAATACTGCGATTATGCCCAGCATGACGACCGGGGTTTTGGGGTTATAGCCCCTGTGGGCGTTCGGGACGCTTGTTTGGAGGAAACTCTTTCTTCTCTGCATAAGGCCCTTCTTGGGAGCGTTCGGTGCTGATGGAGTGTGTGTTTCTTCCGGCTCCGAAGCATCTTCTTGCTTAGCTTCTTCAGAGGCAGCTTGGGAGTGTGTTTCCTCAGGTTCTGAAACTTGGGGCTCAGGCTCCGCAGATTCTGCTTGCTCTACCTCGGCTTCAACTTCTTCCGCGGCTGCCAGTTCTGTCTCTTCCGGCTCGGGTGCGATATCCGCCGGCACCTCACCACCATCGGCCTCTGCTTTGGCTTCAGCTTCAGTAGCCTCCAGCTCTTTGGCCTCTTCTACTTCTTTACTTGGTTCGGCTGCTTCTTGCTCAACCTCAGCTTCTTCGGCAGGCTCGGCAGTTACCCGAGCCTCTTCAGGAGCTTCTGATTCATCAGATGGCACCTCTTCTCCCCCGGCATCTGTATGTGCCTCAGCCGCAGCCTTCTCTTGAGCTCCTTCTATCTCTTCAGCCGCCTCACTTGTTTCGGCCCCTTCTTGGAGCTCAGTCTCTTCTTTTGTATCGGCCCCTTCTTTTGTATCCGCCTCTTGGGCGCCCTCTTTTTTGTCAGCCATTATAGATTCACATCCGTTATCTTAAGCATTTTCTATCGCCGGAACTTATTATATAGGTCCGAACGCGTATTCCTGCGCAACCTTGAGCTGGTACTTAAGCTCTTTTACGAGTCTTCGCTGTAAGTCCGACCAGGCCACCATACCGTAGTAATCGCCGTCTTCGTCAAGAATGAAGAGGTGGGAAATATTATGCGTATTCATCATTTCCACACAGTCAAAAAATGAAGTATCGAGTGTTACGGTATGAAGAGTGGTGCTCATAATCTCCGAGACCATTACATCTGAAGGCTTTTTGCCAAGCGCCACTACTTTGGTCGAGAAATCGGTATGCCCGACAACGCCAACAATGTTATCGTTATCCATAACTCCGATCGTTCTTACTTTAAAGTTGCGTAACTTGAGTGCTGCAACGTCGGTCGCATCGTCAGCGTCGACGAAAAACACCCTATCCCTAATCCCGATCAGATCGCGTACTTTTAATTCGTCCAGCATAGCTTCGTACCTCCTTATGCGTGGATTTGTCGAGATGGAATTAAAGGCATATGCCCCATCTGCTAATAGAATAACATAAAACGGGGCGTGATTGAAGGGTTTTTTTCAGGCAGCTTATGAGATGTCCTAGCAGTACCTAAGTCTTGGTCAGGATCACATATCCAATCTATAGAAACGCTGAGAACTCTCTTTACTATGTAATTTTCACCGATAGACACAATTTTTATTCAGACTTGATGAAGATACTTGAAATTGGCTCCGCTAAGCAATACAATATTCGATGGGTCAAAACAGTCTTTTTTTGTTTTTTCGCATCTAAACTTAGAAAACAGCACTTAGGAGGAAATTCTACATGGCAGATTATTCACATCCGGACTTGCTGGTCAGCACCGATTGGGTAGCTGAGCACACAGGTGATCCGGGAGTAAGGATAGTAGAGTCGGACGAAGACGTTCTTCTTTACGATGTGGGTCACATAGAGGGCGCAGTCAAAGTGGACTGGCAGACAGATCTTCAGGACCAGCTTATAAGGGACTACATAGACAAGGAAAAGTTCGAGATGCTAATGTCAGAGAAGGGTATTTCAAACGATACCACAGTGGTTTTTTACGGCGACAGGAATAACTGGTGGGCTTGCTACGCTTTTTGGGTATTCAAGCTATTTGGACACGACAAGTGTCTTATGATGAACGGCGGAAGGCAAAAGTGGGTCGACGAGGACCGCCCGCTCGTGAAGGACGTGCCGGAGTATCCGGTTACCTCTTATACAGTATCGGGAATAGACGAATCTATACGCGCGTTTAAGGACGACGTTACGGCTCATATAGGCTCGGGCAATCCGCTGATAGACGTACGCTCGCCAAAGGAATTCACAGGAGAGCTTCTCCACATGGAGGCTTATCCGCAGGAAGGGGCGCTCAGAGGGGGTCATATCCCCGGAGCAGCCAACGTGCCATGGGCTACGGCTGCTAACGAAGACGGCACGTTTAAATCCGCAGACGAGCTCGTCTCGATTTATAAGGACGGCAAGGGTCTCAAAGACGGCGACGACGTCATAGCCTACTGCAGGATCGGTGAGAGGTCCTCTCACACCTGGTTTGTGCTTACCTATCTCCTTGGTTTTGACAAGGTTAGGAACTACGACGGCTCGTGGACGGAGTGGGGCAACATGGTGCGCGCGCCGATTGAGAAGCCATAACATTAATCTAGAAATTAATCTTACAGAGGGTGCGGTTACAAGACTGCGCCCTTTTTTATTCCCGCTTTTATTTACCCGGCTGGACTTTTTATCCTACTCCCTGTTGATTTAGGTCAATTAGAGAATATCTTTAAACATTAAGAGGCGGTATCGTGAATATTGAAGAGATTATAGAAGAGTTTCAGGAGGCCGATTTTCAGGAGACGCTCGCTATGCTGCTTGATTATTCACAGGGGCTTCCTAATCTGCCCGAAGAGTTCGTAGAGGCGAGGGACACGGGTTACAACCGTGTGGTAGAGTGCGAGACGCCGGTGTTTATATTCGTGAGGCTCAAGGACGGAAAGGTGCGAATATTTGCGGACGTTCCCGAAGAGTCTCCCACGGTGAGGGGCTTTGTGGCTCTACTTGTGGACGCTTTTGACGGCTCGACGCCTGATGAGATCGAGAACGCGCCCACAAACCTGATTAACAGCCTCGGTCTCGACCAGAAGCTCGGCACCAGGCGTATGTTCGGGCTTAGCGCTGTATATAGCCGCATTAAAAGCGAGGTTAAAAAGGCGGAAAATATTCAGTGAGCAATGGCGGCGGATTAAGCGTGATATTATTACCTCAAATCTGAAATGTTCTTACTAATGGCGGAGACAATACATTGAATCACGAAGAATTGATGGAGTTAATACTGGACCACTATGAGCACCCGAGGAATTACGGGGAGATAGATGGGGCTTCTCTGACACTGCAGGGCGGCAACGCCGGCTGCGGGGACCTTATAACGGTTTATCTGGATATGAGCAGGGACGGCGTTATAGAAAACGCAAGCTTTAAAGGCGAGGGGTGCATGGTGAGCATGGCGGGGACTTCGATTATATTAGAGAAGCTCAAGGGTAAGACTGTCTGTGAGGTTGCGGAAACACCCACAGAGATGGTTTCTTCGATTCTTGGAAAGAGGCTGGTGACAACAAGGCACAACTGCGCGTACCTGGGTCTCAATACCTTAAAGAAAGCTGCTATAAAATGGCGCCGTGAAAAAATGCTGGATTCACTTAAGTGATGATGCAGGTTGTATTTATCAGTTCCTCTAAATCACCGGGCTACATGCCGTTTCTTAAGACTTGGATTTCACCACATACATGTTCGGGTTCTGGAGCCTAACGGCCTGAAGCCTCTGCTGGATAATATGAGCGAACCGTTTTAAAAGCTCGTATCCGAGATCGTGGTCTTCCTCGCATTTTGTGCGCATGAACTGCCCGTCAAGCGAAATTGCTTTAGTGCTGGCGACTACTTTCGCGTCGAAGTGCCACATATAGGGCGGGAACAGCCATGCCCAGCCCAGCACGTCGCCTTCACCAATCATCTGTATCGTGATTGGGTCTCTGTCTGCCGCGAGCTTTGCCTCAAGACCCACAATGCCCTCTTGAATTATATAGAACTTGTCCGCCATCTCATTTTCTCTGAATATAAACTCTCCTTCCTGGAAGCTCACTTCCTCGGCCTTCTCTACTATCATATCCAGGTAGCCCTTGTCGAGTCCCTTAAAGCAGTAATGTTCTCCGAGTATCGATTCGAGTTTTTGCATGACAGACGTCGTTATATGACAATTATTATAGCATGATTACCGATGTGGTATATAAGCTAAATTTGATACGGGAACATAATAGAGATTCTCCAGTACGGCAGTTTTATTGTTGAAGAGCTATAGCTGGCAGCGGGCTTGGGTTAGAATCAAAGCTGTACTGCATCACTTTTGTCAAGCTTCATTTAAGTTGGAATGCGGGGCTAGCTGACTATTTCTAAATTACTTCTGAGGTATGATGAGGGCCCGGAGCTTTAATTCAATCTGGGAGGTTGTTAGAATTAGTGTGGGAGGATGGTAAAGAACTCCAAGGACAAATTCAGGAAAAAGCCCTCGATACCCGGAGCTGCAGCTTCGTTGAGTTTGGATGGAGGTCCTGGACCATGGTTACTGAGCCTGCCAACTAGTAATATACATATCTGAACATCCGCACCTTACCCTGCGGATATAGTGTATTCTATATATCCTTATGAAGAAACTCTACAAACCCATAGACGAGTCCGAGCTTGTATTCCTCAAGAGTCTGTTTGAGGCTGATGGAATTCCGTATTTTGTTCTTAACGATAATTTTGGCTCTTTATATTCTGGGGTTTATATGGATAACTTTAACGCCAAGACTATAATGGTGCCCGAGGAATTTTACGAGGACGCCAAGGGCCTGATACTGAGCGTGTTAGAGGACGCGCGGTTTGAAGACGAACGCGGTACAGGGGACGGGGAAGGCGGGTCCGGAGGAATATTGGATTTTCTCTCTTTAAAATGGCTCTTTCCCAAGAGCGGTCAGGATAAGAAATAAAGACTAGGATTAAGGGGTAATTTTGAAGTGAGA
>QIHJ01000134.1 GCA_003229065.1 Candidatus Dadabacteria bacterium | reverse complement strand
CTTCCGTTAAAAAATGTATGGGCTGCCACTCTCAGATTGCAGGGCGCGATGTCGAATATGATTTCGACGGCACTACAATAAATATTAAAGAAGAAATAGCCAAAGTAAGGGAGTACTGGAATAACAAAGAGCCGATCCCTTGGGTCAAAGTCAACTCGATGCCCGGATATGTGCATTTTACCCATAAGAGACATATTAAGCGCGGTTTTGAGTGCGCCCAGTGTCACGGAGACGTAGCACAGATGGATCAGGTTTACAAGGTTAACAGGATGAATATGGGTTTTTGCATACAGTGCCATACGAAAAACGCAAAGGATGAGGCCGAGCTGGCGCATTTAAAGGACTGTTTGACTTGTCATTATTAATCGGAGGAGTAGATGTCTCAAGATAAGAAGGGCGGATTAAAGAGAAGGGATTTTCTGAAAATAATAGGCGTAGCCGGCGGCACGGCTGCGGTAACGGGTGCTTGTTCTGAGCCTGTTGAGCAGATTATACCCTACGTCATTCCCCCCGAAGGCATCATCCCCGGACTGCCCAACTACTACTCGAGCACATGCAGAGAATGCCCGGCAGGATGCGGCATAGTTGTAAAAAACCGTGAAGGCAGAGCTATCAAAATTGAAGGAAATCCGAAAAACCCCATCAACACCGGCCACAGCTGCGCCATGGGCCAGGCCTCTCTTCAGGGTCTCTACAACCCGGACCGTATTCGCTCTCCGCTCCTTAAAAACGATGACGGAAGAATGAAGCCCATGGGCTGGGAAGGCATCGAGAAGAATCTCAGTGAAAGAATAGTTAAAGCGCGCTCTAGTGGAAAGAGCGGCAATATCGTCTTCCTTACAAACAACATTTCCGGCACTTTAGGCACCCTCGTTGACGATTGGATGGGTGTTCTCGGAGGCACTCACCTACAGTACGAAACTTTTGCGTACGAGCCTCTTAAGGAAGCAAACAAGATTTCATTCGGAATAGAAAAAATACCTACATACAATATTGATAAAACGGACTATCTGCTCTCATTCGGCGCAGATTTCCTTGAGACCTGGCTATCGGCTACCGAATACACGAAGATGTTCTCCGACATGCACTCTGTAAAAGACAAAACCGTCGGCAAATTCGTATACGTCGATCCAAGAGCCTCACTCACTGGCACCAATGCCGATCAGTGGGTATCGATCAAGCCCGGTACAGAAGGCGTGTTAGCGCTCGCAATTGCGAACGTAATAGTAAACGAAGGACTTTCCTCTAATTCTGCAGGCGGCCTGCGCGGACTTCTTAGTGATTATTCGCCCGATAAAGTATCTTCGATTACAGACGTACCTGTAGACGTGATAACTCAGATAGCAACGGATTTTGCGGGTGCAAAGTCAAGCCTGGCCATAGGGGGCGGCGTCGCAGCCTCAGGCACTAACGCAACCCAAACACTTGTAGCGATAAACATTCTGAACTACATAGCCGGCAATATCGGCGACACGATGGATTTCGGCGACACGCTTTCCATATCGGACGTAAATTCATTTCAGGACATATCCTCACTTATCGGTTCAATGAATAACGGCGAGATAGACTTAATATTGATTCACGGCGTAAATCCCGTGTTCACGCTCCCTAAGTCCATGAAATTCAAAGAGGCACTCGAAAATGTGGATTGCGTCGTAAGCTTCTCGAGCTTTATGGACGAGACAACGGAGCTATCAGACCTCGTGCTGCCCGATAATACCTTCATGGAGAGCTGGGGAGATTATTTCCCTAGAGAATCGGTCAAGGGGCTTATACAGCCTATAATGACCCCCGTTTTCAACACTAAGACCACGGGAGACGTGCTTCTTTCCGTTAGCGGTCAGGTGGAGGAGCTAAACGGCAGATACACTCAGACGACTTATTACGATTATTTACGTGACGCCTGGAAGGATATTTTACCTGCCGGCGACTTCGATAAACAATGGAAAAAAGCGCTTGAGGACGGAGGCTACTATGAAGAGCCTGCGACGGTTGCCGCGTCCCTTTCTCCTGCAGCCGGGGGTATTTCGTTCCCGGAAGCAGAGTTTAAGGGTGAGGGCGAATACTACTTCACAGCGTACCCTTCCTACAGGTACTATGACGGCAGAGGCGCCAACAAGCCCTGGCTACAGGAGCTTCCTGATGCAATTACGACAGGCGTATGGGATTCATGGGTAGAGGTACATCCCGACACAGCTAAAAAACTCGGGATAAGGCTCGGAGACTTCGTCTCTATCGAATCGCCTGAGGGCACCATTGACACGCAAGCCTATGTTTACGAAGGCATAAGGCCCGATACCCTCGCTGTGATGATAGGGCAGGGCCACACCGCTTACGGACGCTATGCTAAAGACCGGGGCGTTAACCCGCTTGATCTTCTTCCGGTTTCTACTGACGAGCTTTCAGGCGGCTTTGCTTGGCTCGCAACAAAGGTAAGTGCTTCTAAGACTGGAAAACACGCACAGTTCGTACAAACACAATATACGACTACTCAGCATGACAGAATTATTGCCAAATCGGTTTCACTGAGCGCGCTTGAGAAAGGTCTCCATTATGAGGAGCATAACGAGCCCGATTTCTATCCTCCCCGGGAGTACCACAAATACCGCTGGGGAATGGCGATCGATCTTCAGAAATGCGTAGGCTGCGGCTCATGCGTTACAGCATGTTATGCAGAGAACAATATAGCCTTCGTTGGTAAGGATATGGTCGCCAAGCGACGTGATATGGCGTGGATTAGTATTTCAAGATTCTTTGAGAAAACAGACGACGACGCAGGTTTCAGGACAATATATCTCCCTATGCTGTGTCAGCAGTGCGGAAACGCTCCCTGCGAGCCTGTATGTCCTGTATTCGCCACCTACCATAACCCCGAAGGGCTTAACGGAATGGTTTACAACCGCTGCGTAGGTACCAGATACTGTGCTAATAACTGCACCTATAAAGTAAGGAAATTCAACTGGTTTACGTATAAATGGCCCGAGCCTTTAAACTGGCAGCTCAATCCTGACGTAACGGTCCGCTCGAAGGGCGTGATGGAAAAATGCACTTTCTGCGTCCAGAGGATAAACCACGCCAAAGACCTGGCCAAGGACGGCGGCAGAGATGTAGGCGACGGCGAGTTTAAGGTCGCATGCGAGCAGGCCTGCCCTGCCGACGCCATCGTGTTCGGCAACCTGGAGGACCATCAGAGCAATGCGTCAAAACTCTCACACGACGGCAGGGGTTACAAAGCGCTTGAGTTTGTTAACACTCAGCCTGCGATTACATATCTAAAAAAAGTGGTACGGGATAAAGCTTAATGAGCGAGCAATCAACTTTAACCTACGCAAGAGTAAATGAAGATATAATAAGAATGCTTGATAAGCCTACTGTAAAGTGGCTTGCGCTTTTCATACCTACGCTTGGCTTCGTAGGGTTTGGTCTATTTTGTTTCATCCATCAGGTCTATTCGGGTCTTGGCGTAGCCGGTTACAGACACCCCGTATTCTGGGGCGTCTACATTACGGACTTTGTTTTCTGGGTAGGTATCGCACACTCGGGAACTCTTATTTCAGCAATACTATATTTATTCCGCGCCAATTTCCGAATGTCGATATACAGGATTGCCGAGGCAATGACCGTGTTTGCTGTTCTGACGGCAGGGCTCTTTCCCATTATTCACTTAGGCCGCCCATGGAATTTCTATTGGCTCTTCCCTTACCCGAACCAAAGGGAGCTCTGGGTAAACTTTAAGTCTCCACTGCTTTGGGACGTGTTTGCAGTAAGCACATATTTAACCGTAAGCTCGCTATTTTTCTTTTTAGGTTTGATCCCCGATATAGCGGCTGTCAGGGACAAGGTGAAAGATGTACCCCGCAAGATCGCCTATACTGTGCTCTCTCTTGGCTGGAAGGGCTCTAACTGGGAGTGGCTCCACTACACTAGGACGTATCTGTTTTTTGCAGCCTTCGCCACACCTCTTGTACTTTCAGTGCATAGTGTCGTGTCCTGGGATTTTGCTATGTCCAACCTTCCCGGATGGCATACGACAATATTTGCGCCATATTTTGTTGCAGGCGCCATATTCTCGGGCCTGGGGATGGTCATCACTCTGACCGTGCCGATAAGAAAGATATTTCACTTAGAGGAATATATAACTCTCGATAACTACGACGGCATGGCCAAGCTCATAATCATGACATCGCTCATCGTAGGCTATGCCTACGGGGTCGAATTCTTTTTAGCCTGGTACAGCGGAAGCCCCTATGAGTGGGGTCAGTTCTACTACAGAGTCACCGGTCAATACGCCTTATTTTACTGGATCATGATTGTCTGTAACGTAATCATACCGATTCCGCTTTGGTTCAAGGCAGTGCGGAGAAACGTAAAAGCCCTATTTATCATTTCTATTTTTATTAACATCGGCATGTGGTTTGAGAGGTTCAATATTATCGTTATTTCCCTCTCGCAGGGTTTTGACCCCGCAGCCTGGGGAATATATATGCCTTCATGGGTCGAGATAGGGATCACGGTCGGCAGCTTCGCCTGGTTCTTCATGTTCTTCCTGATATTTATCAAGACGCTGCCTGCTGTATCGATTGCCGAGATGAAGGAGATACTGCCCGTACCCAACAAAGGAATCAAAGGAGACCATGCTGGCTGAACGATAGCCGGAGGCTAAAGCATAATGAAAGACAATCAAGGCGTTTTAGGGATTTTCTCATATGTGGATGTCACCGTTGAAACGGTAAAGAAGCTAAAGCGCGCCGGCTTCTTTAAGCTGCGCGTATTTTCACCCCTTCCCAATCACGATATTGAAGAGGTGATGGACGAGCCTGAAAGTATCGTACGTTTCTTTACCCTTTTCGGGGCTATGCTGGGTGCAGCGTGCGGAGTAGCTTTTACGGTGCTGACTTCGACCGACTGGCCGATATCCGTAAGCGCAAAGCCCATTGTCTCTTTACCGCCGTTTATCGTGATTATATTCGAGCTTACAATTTTGATCGGGGCTCTGTCCACTCTATTGGGGTTCCTGATAAACGCGAGGCTCAGGCGAAACGCACCAAAAAGCATGTACGACCCCAGGTTCTCTGAAGATAAATTCGGCGTTATGGTTACATGCGATAAAGAGAGCGTAGAAGAGGTAGAAAACATACTAAGCTCCCAGGGGGCTGAGGAGATAAAGTTTGACGAAGTCTGATGGCTCTTAAGCGCCCGTCGGGAGGTCAAACAGAATTATTTCTAATGAATCTCATGAATCTTATCAATCTCATCAATAAGAAGTCCAATTTTCTGCTAGTTATGGCGTTATGCTTGTGCGGCGGTATAGGAGCGCACGCGTTTCCTTGGAATTTCGATATGTGGATACAGCCCTCCATCCAGCCCTACGAAGAGCCGGTTGCGTATCCCCAGCTTTCCGTTACGACGGACGGTCTCAGGATTAAGCCCCTTCCAAGAGAAGATTTCGAAAACATAGCCCGAAGCCCGGTGGCTTCAACACAAGAGTCCCTGGCACACGGAGAACAGGTTTACCAGACATTCTGCGTTGTCTGCCACGGTCTGGAAGGGATGGGAGACGGACCGGTTATAAAAAGAGGTTTCTACCCACTTAACTTGACAGGCCCGGGAGTAATAGCCAGGACTGACGGTTATTTATACGCCTACATACGCTACGGCGGCAAGGTGATGATGCCGAGCTACCGTGAAAGCATTACATCCAAGAGCGCATGGGACGTGGTGAACTACGTAAGGAAGCTCCAGGGCAGCCCCGAGCCTCCGCCTGAATCGACTGAAGCAACAGAGGGTTCTCTTAACGACAATACAGCTGAGGAGAGTACCGAGTAATATGGATGAGCAAATAAGAGAAGAAATATTAGCTAAAAGATCCCTGATACCTACTTCGGCAATCTATGTGTTTTTAATCATAGGCATAATAGGATTTGCAGCTTTCGTTATTCAGGCTTTGGGGTCAGACCCCAGCGCGGCCTGGCAGATTTTCCTTGTGAATTTTCTCTTCTGGACCGGAATAGCTCAGGCAGGCATTGTGTTTTCATGCATACTCCGCATTACTAACGCACGGTGGGCGAGGTCGCTCCTGCGGGTGAGTGAGGGACTGGCCTCCTTTACTCCGGTCGCCTTGATACTTCTTTTAGTAGTATTTGTTGGGAGGGACTACATACTCCCATACGCGACAGAGCATTACCACCATCCAAAAGACGTGTGGCTCAATATGAAGTTCGTGTTCGGCCGTAACGTAATAGGTTTCATAGTTCTATTGATCGTAAGCATGTTCTACCTCTACTATTCACTCAGACAAGACCTGGGCGGTGTGGGTGATAAGCTCAGCGGTATAGCAGGCTGGGTAGCCTCTGGGTGGAGCGGTGAGGATGAAAGAAAGAGGATATGGGTAAAGTTGGGTAAATTTGCCCCTGCAGTGCTCATACTCTATGCTACAGTATTCAGCTTTTTCGCATGGGACTTTATGATGTCGCTCGACTCTCACTGGTTCAGCACTCTATTTGGTCCTTATTATTTCATGGGCAGCTTCATAGCCGCGCTCGGTACTACTATAATCCTTTCGGTGTTCATGAGTAGGAGACTAGGGCTCGAAGAATATCTGGACGACAGCAAATACCACGACATCGGTAAAATGCTCCAGGGTTTTTCCCTCTTCTGGGTTTATCTTTTCTACTCTCAGCTCCTGCCCATATGGTATGCGAACATGCCCGAAGAAACAGGGTTTGTTATTGCCCGTGTACAAGACGAGCCTTTCCGCTCTCTATCTTGGGTGGTGCTCACTAGCTGCTTTATATTCCCATTTGTGGCACTGATACCGAGGACCCATAAAATAGTAAAACCGATACTCGTTTTTATTGCAGCCGTTTCAATCACGGGATTCTGGCTCGATAAATACGTTCTAATTATTCCTTCACTTTCAGATTCGATCGATATAGGCATAACACAAATTCTGATAACGCTTGGTTTCCTGGGTACTTTTATGTTCATGTTCCTCTTATTTATGAGGGCATTCCCATCGATTCCTGTCGGTGATCCGTTCTTCGGAGGCAAATCCTCGGGGGGACATCACTAAGAGGACATCGCGCTCAGTAAAGGGCCAAGCGTGTACTAAATTGTCCGTGTACTAAAGTATCATTGAAACGAATAAAGGGGTATAATAAGGCGTAAGGAGTTAAATATGGACGAGCAGCATTTGGAAAAAGTTACTCAAATTGTCGTAGCCTCTCTTTGCATGGGCATTGCAGGCTTCATCGGGCTTATAGCAACCGTTGCGTTCTTCGGTCCCCAGCTCGCTCCACTTATGAACAAGCTCCCCTGGTAGATGTTATCTTAAATGCGGTTACTATTTCCACTCGAGTGGAATCTTTTGCCTTCCTCTTCATAAATATGTCGTTTTCAATATTTTATTGC
>QIHJ01000395.1 GCA_003229065.1 Candidatus Dadabacteria bacterium | reverse complement strand
AAAGAAGACACAGGCGCCGGAAGAAACTGCAGAGCAGGCAACGACGACTCAAGAATCTGAAGCTCAAGCTACGACAGAGGCTCCGGAAGAAACAAAGACACAGGAACCCGAAGCGACTGCTGAAACAGCCCCTGAAGAAGCCGCAGAAGCACAGGTAGAGACAACTGAGGATACTGAGGAGCCACAGCCCGAAATCGCTAAGTCAGAGGATTCAGATTCTTCAGATGAAGACGAGGGCGGCGAGAAGAAAAGCTGATTTCAACCAGGTATAGTTATTAGAATCACCAAAGAAGATAAATATTAATTCCTACTCGCCCCGCCATACAGGGGGGCGTTTTTCCAGAAAAGCGTCTATCCCCTCTTCAGCGTCCCGGGCCAACATGTTCTCGACCATTACACGGCTGCAGTACTCATAAGCTCCAGACATATCTTTATCCAGCTGCTCGTAAAACGCTTTCTTCCCTATTTTAAGAGTCAATGGGGATTTACTTGCAATTTTAAGAGCAAGCTCATTTGCAGAATTATCCAGCTCTTCATACGGGACTACACGGTTTATAAGACCTATCTCATATGCCCTGGCTGCCGAAATAAAGTCGCCCGTGAGGAGCATTTCCATAGCATGTTTCCTGGATACGTTCCTTGAGAGTGCCACCATTGGAGTCGAGCAGAAGAGCCCTATATTCACTCCGGGAGTGGCAAACCTGGCGTGCTCGTCCGCTACTGCGAGATCACACGATGCCACAAGCTGGCAGCCCGCCGCGGTGGCCACACCGTGTACTTTGGCAATTACGGGTTTAGGGAGATTTACGATCGTCATCATCAACTTGGAGCAAACAGCAAACGTCTTCTCATAGAACGATCTTTCAGGGTTAGCCCTCATATCCTTCAGATCATGCCCGGCACAGAACCCCTTCCCGGCCCCTGAGACTACAACGACCTTAACCGAGAAATCGGACGCTACATCCTCAAGCTCCCCTATAAACATCTCCATACACTCTATACTGAGCGAGTTATATGCTTTGGGCCTGTTTATAGTGAGATTGGATACGCCGCCTTCATCACGCCTTAGTATAAGAGGTTCCGGTACGGATTCAGTTAAAGCCATGTTCCAATCTCCCGCTGTTGAATTTAGAAGAGCTAATTATGCCTCCAAGACAAGCCTCTGTAAAGATACGCGCATGGATTGAGCGTTGTCACCAGGCAAGATAGGGCTATTTGCAGTAAGAAGAAAAGCCGCAGCCTAAGCAGATTTACTCAATCTAAGTTGATTATACATACCGGGGGGGGTATTAAGTCCTTCTAATCCTCTACCACTCTGTCCGCAAGAATACTTACGTTGTCTTCCCTTACGTCGGCGAGTCCGCCTTCCAGGGTCAATGTACGCTCGACACCGCCCTTCTTGTAGCGTAGCTCGCCGTCCTGTAGCGTTGTGACGAAGGGCTCGTGTCCCGGAAGAACGCCAAACTCACCGGCTTCTCCCGGAGCTACAACTTCATCTACCTGCTCGTCCACTAAAAGCTTAATAGGTGTTACTACTTTAAGATGAATTTCATTAGCCAATATTTATATCTCCTATCTCGTTCCCCAATGGGATACTAATACGAGTCTATCCAGAGACCGCGTACGTGAATTACGCCTGCAGCCTGGTCTAATCCAGAGTTAAGCAGCTATATCCTTGGCTTTCTCGTGTACTTCGTCGAGATTACCTACCATATAGAACGCCTGCTCGGGTATCGCGTCCATGTTGCCGCCTATAACCTCTTTAAATGCCTCCATGGTCTCTTTAATGGGCACGTACTTCCCGGGGGTACCGGTAAACTGCTCGGCCACGTGGAAAGGCTGTGAGAGGAAACGCTGTACTTTCCTTGCTCTTGAAACTACGAGCTTATCTTCCTCTGAGAGCTCGTCCATACCGAGGATCGCGATAATCTCCTGAAGCTGCTTATAGCGCTGAAGCACTTCCTGCACCTGGCGCGCCACGTCATAGTGGTCCTGCCCCACAATTAGGGGATCCAAGATACGTGAAGTGGAATCGAGCGGATCCACCGCCGGATAGATACCAAGCTCCGTTAGCTGACGAGAGAGAACGATGGTACCGTCCAAGTGAGCAAAAGTGGTTGCTGGCGCCGGGTCAGTGAGGTCGTCCGCAGGTACGTAAATCGCCTGTACAGACGTAATAGAACCGTTAATAGTGGAAGTAATCCTTTCCTGAAGCTCTCCCAGGTCGGTAGCAAGAGTAGGCTGATAACCCACGGCTGAAGGTATACGCCCCAGGAGCGCCGATACCTCTGAGCCCGCCTGAGTGAAACGGAATATGTTGTCGATAAAGAGCAGCACGTCCTGTCCCAGCTCGTCCCGGAAATACTCCGCCAGCGTAAGCGCCGTAAGCGCGACCCTGGCTCTGGCGCCCGGGGGCTCGTTCATCTGTCCGAAGACGAGTCCTGTATTGTCTAAAACGCCCGATTCTTTCATCTCGTGATAGAGGTCGTTCCCTTCCCTAGTACGCTCTCCGACTCCGCCGAACACCGAAACGCCGCCGTACTCTTTGGCCACGTTGTGTATAAGCTCCATCAGAAGAACGGTCTTACCGACTCCGGCACCGCCGAAAAGGCCGATCTTGCCGCCTTTCAAGAACGGCGCGATCAAGTCGATTACCTTAATTCCCGTCTCGAAGAGCTCAAGCTTCGTTGACTGCTCTACAAATGTGGGCGCCTCGCGGTGAATCGGCCAGCGGGTCTGTGTAGCCACGGGGCCCGCCTCGTCAATAGGCTCGCCTATGACGTTTATGAGCCTTCCGAGCGCTTCTTTACCTACAGGTACGGTTATGCCTTCTCCGGTGTTTTGCACGTCCTCACCGCGCCTTATACCCTCTGTAGAGTCCATAGCGATACAGCGCACACGTTTACCGCCGAGCTGCTGAGCTACTTCAACAACCAGGTTCCATTCCTGGTCGTTAATTAAAGGGTTTGTAAGTTTTAGTGCCGTATAGATTGGCGGGAGCTCACTGTCTTTAAACTCAACGTCAATAACAGGTCCCATGATCTGTACGACTTTGCCCATATTGTTTTTTTCCTGATTTTGCATTTCCATATTACTCATCGCCTCCTTTACTTAAAGCCTCTGTCCCGTTTACTATGTCCATTAGTTCGGTTGTTATCATGGCTTGTCTGGTTTTATTGAATAAAAGCGTTAGATTTTTTATTACATCGTCAGCGTTACTCGTGGCGTTTTCCATGGCGGTCATTCTGGCCGCGTGCTCACTAGTTTGAGATTCCTGTATCGCCCTCTGAACACGGGCTTCTATGAATTTAGGGATGACCTTGTCGATCACCTCAGTCTGAGTAGGCTCATATAGATAGTCAATGAGGGTCTCATCCTTACTCTGCTCTTGGGAACTCTCAATAGGGAGAACCCTTTCATAGGTCATCTCCTGAGTTAGAACAGACTTGAAATAGTTATAGACCAGTATGACCTCATCTACTTCGCCCTTGGTATATTCTTCCGAGAGCTCTTGCGCTACCTTCCCGGCGATCTCAATGAAGTTTCTCTCGTTTATGCCCGTGAATGAGTCGGCAACATTCAGATCCCTTTTTGAGAAATGGTCCCTGCCCCGGCGTCCGAGAAAGCTGAATATCACTTCATCGTATTCTTTTGTTTCCGTCACCAGATAGGTCTCGAGCTTACGTATCAGGTGGCTGTTGAAGCTCCCGCATAGCCCCCTGTCGGACGTCAGGAATACCAAATGTAATTTCCTAGGATCCTCTTCTTTTCTCAGGAGCGGATGAGACTCAGGGTCACACCTCTTAGCGATATTATGAGTTGTCTCCTGATAAGCGTCCGAATACGGACGGTTAGCCATTAGAAGGTCCTGCGAGCGTTTGAGCTTTACTGCCGATATCAGCTTCATCGCGCTCATGATCCTGCGGGTACCTTTAACACTGCTGATTTTTGTTCTTATCTGACTTAAGCTTGCCATATGTTATTCCAGTAAATTCCTAAAGTATCCTAACTCCAAGTTTTTATTTAAGATCACCGAATTGGTTTTTATTTAAGATCACCGAATTGGTTTTATTTTAAATCACCCAATTGATTCTTAAGCTCGCCAAGAGCGTTTGTAACACCCTCATGAAGCTCATCCGTAATCTCTTTTTTGGTCTTTATCTCATCGAGTATATTTTGATATTTCGACTCGAAAAAGGAATAAAGCTCTTTTTCATACTTAACTACCGCTTCGACAGGATAATCGTCCACGTAACCGTTCGTTACCGCGTAGATAAGGAGAATCTGCTTCTCCACAGCAATCGGCTGGTACTGGCCTTGTTTAAGCGCTTCCACAAGCCTGCTTCCTCGTGCTAGCTGAGCCTGGGTAGCCTTATCCAAATCAGAGGCGAACTGTGAGAACGCTTCCACTTCCCTGTACTGAGCGAGGTCGAGCCTTAGTGTGCCGGCCACCTTTTTCATTGCCTTCACCTGGGCCGAGCCTCCTACCCTGGATACCGAAAGACCGACGTTAATCGCGGGCCTTATGCCTGAGTAAAAGAGATCGCTCTCAAGATAAATCTGCCCGTCCGTTATTGATATGACGTTTGTAGGAATGTATGCCGAAACGTCGCCTGCCTGTGTTTCAATAATCGGGAGCGCGGTGAGCGATCCGCCGCCGTCCTCATCCCTAATCTTTGCAGCCCTTTCGAGCAGTCTCGAGTGGAGATAAAACACGTCACCCGGATATGCCTCACGCCCCGGAGGACGTCTAAGGAGCAGTGACAGCTGCCGATAAGCCCAAGCGTGTTTTGTAAGATCGTCATAAACTACAAGCGCGTGCTTTCCGTTATCTCTGAAATGCTCCCCCAGGGCGCATCCCGCGTAAGGAGCGATGAACTGAAACGGAGCCGGGTCACTCGCTGTAGCGGCTACAATGGTAGTGTACTCAAGAGCGCCGTGCTCTCTCAACTTATCGACGACCTGGGCCACAGTGGACTGCTTCTGACCGACGGCTACGTAAATGCAGTATACGTCTTCTTCCCTCTGGTTTATTATCGTGTCAATGGCGATTGCAGTTTTCCCGATCTGACGGTCGCCCAATATGAGCTCCCTCTGCCCCCTGCCGATCGGTATCATAGCGTCTATGGATTTAATACCCGTCTGAAGCGGCTCATCAACCGACTGTCTGTAAATAACACCCGGAGCTTTAACCTCGATTTGACGCATGTCTTCAAAGGCAATCTCGCCCTTACCGTCAATCGGCTGTCCGAGCGCGTTTACCACTCTGCCCTTCATCGCCTCACCGACAGGTACTTCGGCAACGTTTCCCGTTCTCTTGATCAGGTCGCCTTCCTGTACCTCTTTGTCTTCACCGAAGAGGGCGATACCGACGTTGTCTTCTTCAAGGTTGAGCACGAGCCCCATGATACCGCTTGAGAATTCCACCAGCTCCCCGGCCATTGCCCGGTCGAGTCCGTATGCGCGGACAATGCCGTCACCGACGGAGATTACGGTACCTACTTCCGAAGTCTCGATCTTGGTTTCGTAACCCTTTATTCTGTTCTTTAATATTTCCCCTATTTCTTCTATCTTCATTTCCTGCATGTAATTTGCTCCTTGTAGCGTTTATGACTCAATTCGTTTCTACTCGTTTCGAAATAAACTCCTTTATGATTCAGATAACATACCCCGAATCCTCTCCAGCTGGGTCTTTATACTACCATCATATACCTTATCTTCTACCTTTGCGATTACCCCTCCCAATATCTCGGGATCCACCTTGGTGGTGACCTCGACGTCCTGTCCCACTGCTTTGGCCAGCGCGTTTTTAATACGGGAGATTTCTTCCTCAGCCGCCTCGCTTGCAGTTGTTACCTGAGCCTTAATCCTTCCCGAAGCCTTAAATAATTTCCCCATGAAAGTCTGCTCAGATTTTATAAGCGACTTAAACTTATCAAGCTCTATAATCAGGTTCAGAAAGTTAGCGGTAAGTCCGTCGTAGCCCCTTTTGGCGCTGATATCGGCCGTAATGGACTTTCTTTCCTTAAGCTCAAAAGTAGTGCTCCAGAGTATATTTCTAAGCTCCTCAGAGGATTTGACAAGGTGATAAAAGTCGCCCATGTCGGCTGTAACCTTATCAAGTTTGCCTAATTCCTTAGAGCTCTCGATCAGCGCTTCCGTCAAATCTCTTAATGTTGCGATTGATGCCATTTTTCTTCCTCTACATCTTTAGTGAATTGTGAGAGCAGTCTCTCTTTGTCGGATTCGACCAGATTTTCCTTGATGAGGTTCTTTGCAATACCGATTGCGAGCGCAACAACCTCTGACTGAATCTCACGCATCGCCCTCTCGGTCTCAAGCTCTATCGTATCCCTTGCTTCCTTACTCAATATTTCCGAGGTTAGATGAGCGTGTTTTACAATTTCGTCTCTTTCGGTCTCTCCCTGTCGCCTGAGAGTATCTTTAAGGCTCGTAATCTCTCCTTTTATTCCCTCTAGCTTCTGAGCAAATTCTTCATACCTTTCTTTGGCTTCCGTTATGGTCTTTTGAGCTTCGTCGATCTCACGGCTTATGTTGGCCCGTCTTACAACGAGAAAATTCATCACAGGGGTCTTGGCGAAATAAACAATCACGGCAAGCAGTATCGACAGGTTTATGGTGTGCTCCATTACAAACCTCCAATCAAACCCACCGCCTTCTGAAGCGTTTGCTAATATGAGGTTAAGTATTTCAAACTCAGTCATGACGCAATCTCCTTACCCAATAACGTGGATGCAATATCCTTAGCTATGGCATCTACATCTGATTTAACCTTATTCTTAATCTCCAGAGTGTCCGCCTCAAGCTTATGCTTTGCTTCTTGCAAGAGCCCTGATGTTTCTTCCCGGGCCTTACTCAAAATTCCCTCCGCCACTTTCTCCCCTTCCTGGACAATCTTGTTACGCTCCTCTACGGCCAGCACCCTGGCCTCAGCAAGCTTGGCTTCATATTCATCGATGATTTGAACCACTTTCTCTTCGAGCTCCTTTGCCTCTTCTATCGCTCCCCGGGTGAGCTTATCTCTTCGGTCCATAAGATTTAAGAAGGGTTTGAACACAAGCTTATTCAAGATATAAATTGCGATAAGGAATATTGCCATCTGTATAAAAACTGTCTTGTTTACGCTCAGCAAATCATCGGCGGCAAGCGCGCAGGGTGCGGTGGCTGCAAATAACCCCAGTGTTCCAAGTATGAATGAAAAAAATCTTTTATTTAGCATTATAAAATATCTCCTGTTAAATCCCTAAGCTGAGTCCTCAAGTGGTCCATCGCTCCTTGCAAAAGCTATCTTAAGAAGCGGCGGCGCAATAAACGTGGTCAGCATAACCATTACCGTCACAGCGGAAAAAAGCTCTGATGTGAATATGCCGTAAGTAAGCCCGACCTGAGCGAATATAAGCCCGACCTCACCTCTGGGAATCATTCCAATACCTATCGCTGTCTTATTAATTCCTTTTTGAAACACAGCCCAGCCGCTAACAAATTTACCCACTACAGCTA
>QIHJ01000295.1 GCA_003229065.1 Candidatus Dadabacteria bacterium | reverse complement strand
ACTCAAGATAAGAAAGCAGATAAAGAAAGGATGACGGAGGATATCTGGAAGCTTGTATTTAACCACTCAGGTTTAATCACACGGATATAAAATCTCAAGAAGGAGAGAGCCCAAAAAGGAGAAAGCTAATGAAATATCAAGAAGCTCAGGCAGCCGATAACGAAACCCCGTCCTTTCCCGATACCTATGATAAATCTACGGACACTGTGGGCATAAACGGAGGACAGTTCCTAAATGTTCAAAGCACTGAGAATGAACTCTCTAAGGAAAACCACTCTCCTGTCCGCCCGCAGGAGAATAAACCCCATACGGACGACCAGTTCAGAATAATGAACGATTACTTCAGCGATATAGCGAACGAACCCCTACTTACTCTGAGAGAAGAGATAGAGCTTCCGACAAAGATAAAAAGATGTGATTTAAAAGCAAAAGAGATACAGTCGTGGCTCGAAAAGAACACACAAACCCGGAGTGGCTGTGAATGCGGCATAAAAAACACACAGAGACTGCGGGCATCCCTTAGAGCATACAGCGAGAGATCCAAACAGCTGAAGAAGAGATTCGCTAACGCTAATCTGCGTTTGGTGATTAGTATAGCAAAGCGTTACGTAAACCACGGCCTTCCTTTCCTGGACCTCATACAGGAAGGAAATATAGGGCTTATGAGGGCTATAGACCGTTTCGATCATACAAAGGGGTATAGATTCTCGACCTATGCTTCCTGGTGGATTTACCAGTCTATTACAAGAGCGATATTGGTGCACAGAGGAGCTGTCAGGGTCCCGGTATATCTGCTTGAGGTAACGAACAGAGTCTACAGAACGAGAGCGATCCTATTGAAAGAAAACGGCAGAAGTCCCTTGGCCGGAGAAATAGCGGAGCAATCCGGGGTGCCTTTAAAGTATGTAAAGCGTATTCTGAAAATTACGAACGAATCCGTGAGTCTGGATACTCCCGTAGACGGTGAAAAGAGAACTCTTTACGATTTCATAGAGAATAGTGATTCTATTTCTCCCGACTGCCTTATCGTGGACGACGAGCTTAAAAAAAGCATACGTCGTTCACTATCACTACTCAGCCCGAAAGAGGAAGAGGTGCTCAGAATGCGGTTCGGCATAGACAGAAAAGATACGGTTACGCTCGATGATATAGGCAAGAAATTTCACCTTACACGGGAAAGAATCAGGCAGATTGAGAAAAAGGCTCTAAAGAAACTATCCGTTTGTAAGATGAAGGAAGCTCTTAAAAACTTCCGTACTTAATACGAATAGTGATTGGAATTGCATTATGAGCAGTCTCAGACATTTAAGGCTTACTGTACTACATTACACTTTTTAGTTGTGTGATTTGACACAGCCTAAACGGTATTTTATACTAGATCGTCTCAAGGATAAAAATAAATGACCGATATCATTAGACAATACATATATACGGTTTCATGGTACAGAATTTGCAACGTTAATCATGCCGGCCATTAGGTGGCAGGCAAATCAATTCAGGAGGGTTACATTATGAGATTGACAACCTTTTTATTCGCGCTCATGCTGGTAATGGGCGTTTCATTCGGCGGGGCTTCAATAATCACGAGTCAGCCGGCAATGGCCGAAGAAGGCGAGATTGAAGGCGGCGAGATGGCAGATGATGCCGCCGGCAATGACGAAGGCGCTGAAGAAGCCACTGAAGATACCGCTGAGGGTGAAATACCCGGCGGCGAAATGGCTGACGACGCAGAGAAATAAGATTTTGAGTTTTTGAATATAATCGGGGGGAGTACCTTACTCCCCCTTGATTCATTTTACCATCTATAAAACAATTCCAAGCTGTGATATCCTCTATTGATGTCCTTTCTAATAACCATTTTAATACTGTCGAATTTTTATCTGGCGCAAACAGGGGTTGAAATTATACAAGTACAGGCTAATTCAAAACTCTATTGCGACAGGGCGTATGAGATCTGCCTGACTGAGATCTGCACGAGCCCGGACCCTATAGAAAAAAAGAAGTGCATGGACCGCTGCTATAGGGATTTAAAGGAGTGCGAGAAGCGCTAGGAATTCGATTCCCGTAACGAGAACAGGCATACAATATTTCAAACCTTCAATCTACACATGATTTAGGTACAGGTGTATCGCGCTCAGTAAGAATTTCCTTCAAGTTTTATGTGGATAGTACATATGGTTGAAATTAGATATTGATAGTATAGAGTTGTTTACAATATTTAAAATTCAGCCATGCGACATTCTCATATTATTACTCTCTTTATTCTATTACTTTATTCTATGGGGACTTATTCCGCTGCGCAGAATTTGCCTGATGTAATACCTCCGCCTTCCGCAAAAGAACAGCCTTTTGAAGTGAAGATGGGGTTATACCTGATACATATAGTAAAGATCGATCAACCGAATCAAATCTTAAGCGGTCTCTTTGAAATTACAACGCTATGGAAGGATGACAGGCTGTCATTTGAAAGCCAGGACGGTACTCCCAAGATTTATTCCGGTGCGGAAGCCGATAAGATTCTGGCTACAATGTGGTATCCCGACCCTGAGATTGTTAATCAGGCAAGTAAGCCAAGTATTCAGAAAAATAATCTCACCATATTCCCTGACGGCTCTATTAAATACAGGTACATATTCTCCGCAGATATTCTTACTGAGTTTGATTACACAAGATTTCCTTTCGACGATCAGGAGTTGAGAGTGGAAATTCAATCATTCATTTATAATTCTGATCAGTTGGTATTTCTACCTTCTGAACAATATACAGGTATCAGCAAGTTATTCAGGAGTGATGATTGGCTTGCTTATCCTGCAAGCGTATTTGCCGGATTTAAAAGAGCTTTCGGATTTGAGAGTCAAGACCGATCATATGTACTTTACGAGATAAAACTGGAAAGAAGAACGCAATTCTACATATTGCAGATTATTTTACCGTTCTGTTTCTTTATACTGATGACAACCTGTGTGTTCTGGATACAAGGGACATCAATAGACAGACGGGTAAGCGTTGTAGCGGCCTTTGCACTCACATCTGTTGCATTCAATTTTCTGGTATTAAAGTACCTTCCGAGCGTACCGTATGAAACAATGCTGAATATAATAATAACAGCCGGATATTTAATGAGCGGAATCGTAATTATAACAATCATTATTCTAGATTATTTTAAAGATCGGGGAAACAAGGGGGTATGGCTTCTGGGTAACAGAATTTGCAGGTTATTATTTCCGGCTTTTATGGTCTCGGTATGGCTTCTGATTTATTACATATTTATAAACAAGGAGCTCGAGATAGTATATTTAATCTAATGAATTTAAAGACCGAATATTTGAGATATGTGGAAATGATTCAATGACTATGGCAAAGAATGACATTACTGTATTCAGGACACATGTTCTATTGTTGTTAGGCATCTTGGTAATATCTATAGCAGCCGGCGGCTGTAAATCAGATAATAGCGCTATTCAAGGCATAAAGTATAAGAAAGTAAATAACGTATACGGCACAATTAAGATAGCAGGTTCAACAACTATGGGCAATCTTGTGTCTCTTTGGTGTAAAGGTTTTTCAGATATATATCATAATACCAATTGTATAGTGGAAAGCTTTGGCTCCCGCAAGGCCCCGCAAGATTTAGAAGAAGGAAAAATTGATATAGGAACGATGTCGGAGCTCATGTCAAGTAAGGATAGACAAGATTTCAAGAATATTTATGGTTACGAACCGGTAGATATAAAGGTAGCAATCGATATGATTGCCGTACTGGTTAATATAGAGAATCCCATAAATTGCATGACTATTGATGAATTAGACGGTGTATATTCAAATACTTACTTATGTCAGAGGTCGACTGATATCACAACGTGGGGAGATTTAAACCAAGTCGGTGAATGGAAAAATACTCCTATTAAAGTATATGGAAAAACACCTGCATCCGGCACGTATGATGTTTTTAGAAAGATCGCTCTGTGTAACGGGGATTACAAAAATAGTATCACAAAGCTGGCAAGCTCAAGAGACATTGTCGATTTTGTTTCACGAGATGCTTCTTCGATAGGATACAGTGGTGTAGGATTGCTAACATCCGGAGTGAAAGCAGTTAATATAGGTAAATCAAGGCATAACTGCTACCCTCCCAAGTCTGAATTTGCTTTATCAAAACAATATCCCTTTACAAGAAATCTTTATTTATATCCTAGGGAGAATCCATCAAAAAGCATGAAGACATTAACAAAAGAGTTCCTAAAATACATCTTGAGCAAAGACGGCCAGGAAGCAGTACTCAAAGCCGGTCTTACTACCCTGCCCGCCAGCATTCTAAAAGAGGAAAGGAAAAAGATAGCTGATTAAGTTAACGTTCTACGATCAGAAATTTCGATCCGGTATCAACTTAGGCGCCGCTAAGCACCTTGAGTCATACGAAAGAATGGTCGGGGTGGCCGGACTTGAACCGGCGGCCTCTGCGTCCCGAACGCAACGCTCTAGCCAATCTGAGCTACACCCCGAGTAGAGTTAATTTACTATAATTTGAGAGTGTTGCAAGGGATTTATAATACACCTTTATATCATTAGTCCTATAACGCGGCCCTATGTAGACACGGGACGGATGCTAGACTTTATGCGCTGCAGGAAAGAGCTTCGTCAAGCTCCCATGGCAGTCAGGGCATATGAACTGGTTTATAGAGATCATAATCATACTGCCACCTGAATGACTGCACACCCAGCAGCGGAAAGCCTCGAGAGGCTTTATGTCGCTCTGTGCCTGCTCGCTCTGGTGATACTTTTCGTACAATGACTGAAACGTCCCGCTATGCTCTAATATACGGCTCAAGACATACTCGTTGCGCTTTCTATCGTGGTACTCCTCGTCTATATACATATAAATGAGCATCCGGGGACCCGAATGTAGAGAAAATGGATTGAAGGCTTCCCTTATTTCTTCGATACCATGAGCTTCACCTTTCTTCTTTATTTCTAAAACGCCGCTCTTATTATTCATATCGTCCATTATCCTCCTTGGATTTATTTAACTATATGAACTTATAAGTCTTTGTTTTCTGAAGCTTAATTATCGAAAATACGCCGTCCGTAAAGCGGAACGACTGTTAATTTAGACCTCCTTTTTTAACTGAGCTAATGATTACAAGAAAAACCAGCGTCTTATAAATCTGTCTACACGAGCCTCGTTAACTCCTCTACCGGCCTGACGAAATCTATTACGCGAAATGTTTGTTTTCTGGAAGCCAATAAATAGCATCCTCGATCCTGTTGTTTAATATAACCACTGCAAGAAAAAATGTCAAGAAATAATCTACGCATATGCGTAGACTATGTGTAGTCGTAACCACCTGTTATGCATGTATATTCATTGTTTAGTTGATATATTGTACGCTAATGCTCTGCAATACCCGCCTTGTACGACTCCCGATGCGCCCCCAATCAGAATAAAAAAAGGAGCCGAAGCTCCCTTTAAACGGCAAGCGTTAACTAGCTTAATTCCACTAGATTCTTAACTGAGAGCAGTATATCCTTTTGGCATACTTTATTTCCATACAAGGGAAGTGCGTACAGAATGGATAATAAAAATAATCACACTCAGATTGATAAATACCCTTGGCTTGGGTTATTTCTTTTGGGAGCGCTGCTTTCGGTAGGAATTATCATAGCGACCCTTGTTATCGCAAGAACCGTAGAGCGCGTAAAGTTCCAAAACCAGAGGATTCAGGTCAAAGGATATGCCGAGCGCACCATCACCTCGGATATCGCGGTATGGAGCGGACAGATAACCACCCGGTCCCCCGAGCTTGTTACGGCATACGATAATCTGCAGACGGACCTCAAAAAAGTGCTTTCATATCTCCAGCAGCAAGGAGTTCGGGATGAGGATGTCTCTATACCTTCGGTTATAACAACGATTCAGTATAAGAGGACTGAAAAAGGCGCGATGACAAATATAGTGGAAGGGTATACCTTAATTCAAACAGTAAAAATCACCTCCCCGAATATAGAACAAATCGCCGACATCGCCAACCAAGTTACCGTTCTCATTAAGCAAGGTATAGAATTTGATTCTTTTCCCCCTCAGTACTTTTATACGAAGCTTGATAATATGAAAATAGAGCTTCTCGGTGAGGCAACAAAAAATGCCGGTATGAGGGCCAAGCAGCTCGCCGAAAATAGCGGTAGCATGGTGGGAGCCCTGAAATACGCGAGTCAGGGAGTTTTTCAGATAACCCCTGTATACTCGACACAGGTTTCTGATTATGGAATGTATGATACAACTACGATTAAGAAGAGTGTCAAAGCCGTAGTCACGATGGAGTATTCAATTCGTTGATTGTTTAAAGAGGCGCTCTTTGTACTGCCTCTCTTTTGTCGAGCCGGGCTTAAGTCGGAATGCGGATAGCATCCGCCGGCATACGGTTTCTAAGGTGCGTCGAGGGATAAGTGAGACTTCTGAGCTTCCATATTGCAGAGGAGATACGCAGAACCCTTTATGGAAGCAGGCACTGCCTGCAAAAAAAAGGGAGCCGAAGCTCCCTTTATAGTTTTCTTGGATTGTAGTGTTACCGTTTAATCACCATTAAACAACCACCTTCCTTCTGCGTAAAGCCAATAATCCGAATATCCCTAAAATTCCCGCAAGAGAGATCAGACCCCATTCTGAAAGGGTGGGGATGGAGCGGGGTGTAAAAAAACTGTCCGGAAGACCCACTCTGTAAATGCTTTTACCTCTCAGAGCTGATCACACTGTCCAATACATGAACTAGACTCTCGGCACTGTACGGCTTTTTGACAGACCCCTTAAATCCATACTTCCCGAAATCCGCCATTACCGGGTCACTAGCATACCCGCTTGTTACTATCGCCTTAACGTTCGGGTCTATTTTGATCAAATTCTCTAAAGTTTCCTTACCACCCATTGCTCCCGGTATAGTCAAGTCAAGTATTACAGCATCAGAAGGCTCCCCGTCTTCCAGCGCTTCTTTATAAAACCTCACTGCCTCCACCCCGTCTATGGAAGCCCGGACTTCATAGCCTATATCCTCCAATATCAATCCAATGGTTTTTCTAATCAGCACTTCGTCATCCATTACCAATATATTTCCCTCTCCGCCTTTAAAATCATCCTTTACCCCTTCTTTATCCTTTTCAATCCGTTTCCCCGTAGCGGGGATGTATATAGTGAATGTTGTTCCCACACCCATCTCGGAGTCTGCGGTAATCACCCCCCCGTGATTTCTGATTATTGAATAAGACGTCGCGAGACCAAGACCGCTTCCCTTTGGCTTTGTCGTAAAGTAAGGATCGTATATCTTTTTTAAATGCTCCTCAGGTATTCCTTTACCCGTATCCGTTACCGTTATCTTTACGTAATTTCCCTCTCTTAGAATCTTATATTCTTTATCAGCGACTATATTTTCCGCGCTCAGCTTCGCTACCCCGCCTCCGGGCATCGCTTGCCGTGCATTGATAACCAGATTGTTTATGACCTGACTCATCTGCCCTTTATCGACTTCTATAGACCAAAG
>QIHJ01000403.1 GCA_003229065.1 Candidatus Dadabacteria bacterium | reverse complement strand
AGCGCCTCTGTTGCGTGCTGCTGCGGGCCCTGACTGTTTATCAAGGGTTATAATTTTAGCGCCGGTTTTTTGGGAGATCTCTACTGTATTGTCCGAAGAGGCGTCATCTACAACTATTATTTCAAAATTTTCGTACGTAGAATCTTTAAGCCCGAGAAGACACCTATTAATATAATCGCTTCCGTTTCTTACCGGGACCACCACAGATATGTAAGGGTTTTTATTCATAACGGGAGTTTTTCAGATTACTCAGATATTAACCACAACACATTTGCCGGACAATATTCACCCTATTTAAAAAGAGTGTCAGGTAATTATGGACGACAGGTTGTAGAACTCGCCTTTCTTAGTTATAAGCTCTGCTTCGGTCCCTATCTCCGATACTCTTCCGTCCTTCAATACTATAATTTGATCCGCGTTTTTTATGGTCGAGAGTCTGTGGGCTATAATAACCACAGTTCTGTTACGGCTGAGCTCGGTTATGGCTTTGTGGATAAGCTGCTCGGTATTAGTATCGAGGGAGCTTGTGGCTTCATCGAGTATTAGTATCTCGGGATTCTTTAATATAGCCCTGGCAATTGACAACCTTTGTCTCTGGCCGCCTGATAGCCTTACACCTCTTTCTCCCAGCAAGTTGTTATACCCCCCCGGAAGCTCTCTAATAAATTCGTCCGCTCCGGCCCTTCTGGCGGCTTCTATTATCGTAGCGTCGTCCGGGGTATCGAGCGCTCCGAAGGCAATGTTGTTTTTAACCGTATCATTGAATATAAAGGTGTCCTGGCTTACGATTCCTATATTTTTTCTGTATGACTCTATAATAAAGCTCCCGATAGGCTTTCCGTCGATAAGTACGGTGCCGTCCTGTGTGTCATAAAACCTGAGAAGTAGATTAATGACTGTTGATTTCCCGGCCCCTGACTTTCCGACCAGTGCAGTCGTTTTTCCTTTCGGTATTTTAAAGCTCACGTCCCTCAGGGCCTGTTTGTCATTCTCGCTGTAAGAAAAGCCCGCCGTTTTGAATTCTATCCCGTGTTTCAATCCCGTATAGGGGATAATTCCGTCTTTAATAAGCGGTTTATTGTCCAGACTCGCAAGATCGTAAACGGCTGTAAATGCCGCCCATCTGCTGGCGATGGTACCTATTGCATGATTTATGAGCTTAATCAAAGGCAGCATGCGGACGAGTATATAAATAAACGGAAGCAGCTGAGTGAGCATAAGCCTGTAATCTGTTTTAGAGCTTGTAACGGCTATTAGAAACAGCACGCCGAGCGCGACCACTCCGAGCGCCTCGGTCAGTATGTGCACCATATAATTCGAGAACATATACTGAAGGCGGTATTTAGCATTTTTCTCGATTTTCTCCTCTAGTTTTTCAGTCTGAGCATTTTCTTTAGTAAAAGATTTTATCACCTCGATACCACTAATACTCTCGTGCAGAGTGCTTGTAAACTCCCTTGCGCTATCAACGTACTTATGACCAATATTGGATAGTTTCTTAATATGTATGGATAACGCAAAAGCGATGATTGCCGCAAGGACTATAGTCACAATAGTCAATTTTAAAGAAAATATTACAAGTAGTATCAAAAGCACTAAAAATGACGCGAAGTAGTCCAGAAGCTCGGTTGCGCTTTTGATTATTTCTTCGGTAAGTACGGTGTTGTAACTGACCTTTTCGACCAGGTCGCCGGTCTTAACATTGCTATAGTAGCCGATTGAAACCGTCATAAGGGTATTAATAATCTGCAATCTTATATTGGCAGTCATCCGCACTGTGAGCCAATAGGACAGATAATGCGATATAGCCAAAAAGATATTTTTTAATATTACTGCGCATATGACGAACAAGAGCGAATACAGTATCTGTTTTTCGACCGGGAATTGAGTGAATGCATTTATCAGGGTCTGTAGGATCTTCGGGAGCTCTCCGTAGTTCTGGATCTGCTGTATGCTGCCGAGAAGCGGGACCAGCATGCCGATTGATATACCGTCGAAAACCGATGCCAGCAGGAATAGCAGCACCAGCAGCACTATTAAGCCCCTGTAGGGTCTAAGTAGCCCGGATATAAACTGATTTCTTCCTTTTTGACCGTTATTCAATTACGAGCACCTGTAAATTGATTATGACAGTTTATATGATTTAAGTGCTTATGTGGAGTTTAAGGTCCGGACGGCCCTTTCCCAATAGTATCCCAGAGCGTTTGCAATCTGCGACACGACCATCAAAAAAGAGGTGAAATATAGGTTTTGAACCCTTCTTTTGAAGGGATATCCTATAAGCCCGGTATAAAACGACGTGGGTTCCAGTTTTATTTTCTCCTGCCCGCGGATAGCGCGTACCTTGCGGAAGTAGTAAGCTCCCCTTCCATAATTAAAATGCTGTCTCCAGAAGGCCCTCAACGAAAGTTTGTGTGAATGATAAATTACCGCTTGAGGAACGTATGCGAGTTTACGCCCCTGATACAGCCAGCGGTCGCACAATTCCCTGTCTTCCGCAGTAGCCCTGAGAGTGGTGACATCAAACCCTCCGGATTCAAGAAAAGCCTCCCTGGGTATTGCGATGTTGTTTGAAGTAAAGAATGAGGCGCTTTCGGGCTCGGTGTTATAGTAGGAATATAGATAATTTACCAGCAGCTGACTGGCCATGGAATAGGGGTTGTCCTCAAGAGCGTTTATTATATCTCCACCCAGTAGGTCTTCAGGGTATATCTCGAATGCATTCTCATACTCTTGCATCCATTTTTGACCGGGCTCGCAGTCATCATCCGTGAATGCCAGATATCGGCCGTTTGCGTTGTTTGCGCCCGTATTACGCGCTCCTGCCGGTCCTGCATTGATTTGTGTGATCAATCTTATATCGAGCCTATCGGAAAAAGATTTTACAAGCTCTTCAGGCGGTGATGCGCTGCCGTCGTCCACTACAATTACTTCAAATTTTTCTTTCGGATAATCAAGCCGGGCTACGGAGTTAAGACACCTTGTGAGCTGCTCGGGTCTTTCATAAGTGGGGATTATCAAAGAGAAGTATGGATTTTCGGTATTCATGATAGGTTCAATAATTACGAGTAGTTTTGCACTGCTTGAGAAGAGTTTAACTAAGAATGTGAGTATACGGAATACGGCCTCAAGCTTATATCTTAATAGTTATAACCTATGCCTGATATTGACAATACGGTTGTATAACCAACCGATCAGGGAGCCGGATATGGTGCCGATTGCGAATCCGTAAAGAAACCCTATGATACTTCCTGAGAACGAGACTTTGTAGCCGATGAAAAACTGGCTAAGCAGCTGCAAATGAGGACCTACGATCTGACGGCCCGATTCACTCACCTGCGGGCCTTTAATGAGAAGCCAGTTAGTGGCTATAAATATTACGAGTCCCAATAGAATGCCGAGTATCAAGCCCAGTACCTTGGCGTTTAAAAAAGCTACAGCCTGGAGCAACTTCTCTTCGTCTGATCTGGTTTTTGTCATCTGTCAGCTACTTGCGTACCTATAACGTAATTTAAATATAATCAATAAAATCCCTGAAAGACGAGAGCTCTGCGCTTTTCTTTACCCTGTATACGTAGAACCCCGTTAAGAGGTTCCTGAGATATGCGAACAGCCACCCGAATATAAATCCCCATAAAAATGAGTACCCCAAACCGATAAACGCTCCTTCAATACTCACACTATAACCAATGAAATATTGATTTAGCAAGAGTAGGTTGGGTCCAACAACTGAGCCGCCTTTTAATATTAGTAGAATTGTCGCTATAAATATAGCTCCTCCCGAAACCGCTCCGACAGATAAGGCCAGGGCTAATTTATCGATACCTGCGAATACGCTTATGATTGTTTGCTCTACTCCTCCCTCGCCCTGAGCCACCGCTACAGGGACCAGGGGCTGAGTCTTGGAAAGCTCTTTGTAGTCTTTTGGCTCTATACTTTTGTCTCCAAGAACCTCCTCATGGTACTCCTGGTCTGCATTTACCTTCCATAAGTCGTAATTCCCGCCAAGAATATTTTTTACAGCTAGCATAGCGGTAAGCATCGAGTGATCCTGATTGTTATATTTGTGCATACCGTTTCGCCCTACAAGCTGTAAATTCCGGAATTGAGAGAGAAAATCTCTAATAATATTTACAGCGTCAAGGTATGTCGAGTCATACACCGGATAAGCCTTAGGCATTCTGACTACGGAGCCGTCCTCTATTTCACGAGCATCAACTAACCCCATAATTTCTAATTCCTTTCTGGCTAAATTGATCAGGTCCCGATCGCTCATAGTCCAGAGCCCGTCTCCCTCGAAACAGAAGTACTCAAGCCCCAGACACGTCTTTTCCTGATCGGGCACCATGTCGGGGCTCCAGTTTTTAAAATTCTGTATCCTGCCCATCTTAACGCGGGGGTCGTGAATATATATCCAATTATCGGGAAATACGTCCTTTTTGTTTATGATAAGAGAGACTGTAAGGAAATCTCTGTACTTGAGCATGTCCGCGGCATGCGAGACTTCTTTAGGAGGTTTTGGCTCCAATTTCTGAATAAGCTCCCTTATAGGCATACTGCTAATAAATTCACTTCCCTCTATTTCCTGTATCTTCCCTTCTACCAGAACGTCAATTTTATCCACTTTGCCCGAGCCTGTGTATATAATCTCTACATCAGCGTTTAAGATAACTTCGCTATTTTCACTAGTTACCGTATCCGATACCTTTTCCCACATCATCCCCGGACCCAATCTCGGGTAATGAAAGCTATCAATCAGGGTTTTAACTACTCTGTCCTTATTTGAGGGCCGTTCTTGTATAAGGGCGTTTTTAAGCGCTTCCAGAAGAGATAACCCCTTTATCCTCTGTGCAGCCCACTCGGCACTGATCTCCTCGCACGGTATACCCCAGACCTTCTCAGTGTATGTTTTGAAAAAGAGCCCATAGAGCCTTTTACCGAAACGGTTGGAAACCCATTTATCGAAAGTGTCTTCGGGTTTAAACGGAAATAGCTGTGATTTTATATAGCTTAGTACAATCATTATGCTGTTTCCGATCCCGAGGCCCCATAGCGCGTTGGGTAGACGAAAAGGGTAGTAAAAAAAGGTGTTTTTATAATATATTCTGGATAGGCGCTTCCGCTCTAAAAAGTCATCCCCCATTATCTCTTCCCACATATCCTCGACAACCCGTACTTTCGTGAAAAACCTATGGCCGCCTATATCGAAGCGGTAACCTTTATAATTAACCGTTCTTGAAATTCCACCCACCACACTGTCCTTTTCAAGGACTACCGATCTAAGCCCTTCCTTCGAAAGCTCGTAAGCCGCCGTAAGACCGGCCGGGCCGGCACCGATAATAACAACTTTTTTATGTTTATTATTGTTCAGTGATGCGGATTCTGATTCCATATCTATTAAACCTGCTCAAATTACGGCACAATCCCGGATATTGCGTACCTCTGGGAGATACCGACTTATAAGAGCGCACTTAGGACTGAATTGCTTAAAACTATTATGTGTAATATGTGCAGATACTACTCGGTGCTTTCAGGCGTTTCAAGAGACTTAAACCAGGCCGTAAGCCTGAGCACTCCCGCAATAGAGGGTTTTAACTGACTTCTCTCCGTCACGAGGTGTATACCGCCGTTCTTTGTGTAAAATTCAGAAGTCATAGTCTCAGGATCTACCCCCCTTCCCCCGCTTGTTAATTTAACGACGCGGTCACCGGCAAATGAAATATTCGCCTTCCTTTCAGCGATGATGAAATCTCCCTGCACCGCATAACTAGCAAGTGCCCCTCCCGTAGTAGGGTGTCCCAGGAGCGAGATATAGGGCAGGCCCGCTTCTTTTAAGCTGAGAATAGCGGATATGGTTTTAGCCATCTGATAAAGGGCTACCGTGCCTTCCTGCATCCGGGCGCCTCCTGAAGCTGTTACAACGATGAGAGGCAGGTTTTTATTAATAGCGTAATTGACCAGGAGCTTAAGTTTCTCCCCGAATACCGCACCCATCGAGCCACCCATGAACTTGAATTCGCTCACTGCAATTGCCACAGGTAAATCAAACATCGTCCCGTATCCTACGACCAGGGAGTCCTTAGAGTCCGTCCGACCCGACATTTTCTTTCTGCTTTCACTGTAATCGTAAAAATTGAATCTTGAGTCGATGTTGTCCGTGCTCAAGTTCGAATGAAGCTCGTGAAATGAGTCTCTGTCTAAAAGCAGATCCAGGTAGTCATCTGAGCCTATGGGATTTGGCTTTTCGCAGTACGGGCATGAATAAAAGTTCTTTTGGAATTCCTCTCTTGCATAATGCCTTCGGCAGCCGGGTCGTACAACCTTGCCCTCTCCGTCCTTTTCGTCATTACAAAAATGGGGCTCGGCTCCGTATAGTGCTATCTGCATATGTGATACTTCGGCCGTTGGGTCTTTGCCGAAACCATAGTTCGGGAGCCAGCTCCTTATTTTTTTTGCAATTGCGTGGTAGCGGTGCTCACCTTTTTCGATCTGTCCGCATTCCTGTATCTTTTTTACCAGATTGGATTTGAGATAGTTCATGTCAGAGCGCTCTAACTCTTCTGTAGCACTCAGGAGCGCTTTTTCTATGCTTCCCAGTACTTTCTTTTCGTAATCGGAGCTGCCTATAGCGGGCTCCTTTATAATACTGTCCACTATGCCGTATTTTTTCATGTAGTCTGCAGTGGGCTGAAGCACTTCAAGGGCTTCCTCTACCTTGTCGGCGCTCCTGAACAGTATCGCAGAGCATCCCTCGGCTGTAATTACAGAGTACTCGGCGCGGGAGAGCATATACCTTTTATGTGCAAGCTGAAACGCAATTGCGCCACCGCTGCCACCGCTGCCAAGCACTATAGAGATCGACTTGGTTTTAAGAGAAATCATCTTTGCCTGGCAATTTGAAATCTGCCAGGACTGGAGCTTTCCCGCAGAGTATTCAAACGGGTCGCCACCTATGGTATCTATGTAGCAGTGGAGCATTAAACCGTGCTCCTCCGCATATCCCATCATGTTATATGCAAGTCCGTAACCGTCGGCCTTTACGAGACCGAAGTTGAGCCGTATGCGGTCGGTGTCGCTGCCCGGCATTTGCTGGGCAATGATCGCTACAGTCTTATTTGTTTTTTTAAACGTCGCAGTACCTATAATTACTGCCGGGTCATCGGCAAGCTCGATCGTTTTTCCGGTAGGCGCTTGTATATGAAGCGGGAAGTCCGGCAGCTCGTTATAGGGTATAAAATCTGTGTATAGGAAATCTACAATATATTTTGATTTTATCTTTTCGTATGACCTTGCTTGGTCGTGTATCAGTGTCAGCTTTGAAGGCCGGCTCATTTATCTCTCCTGATAATAAAGTGGATGCTATCGATTATTTATCTGCTCAGATCGTATGAAACAGCTTTAAGATCTACCTTTTTTGACTTGTCTGATTCCGGACTATTATAACCTGAAAGGATTCTATTTGGTAAGATTAAATAATAAACGGCCGGATTAAGAGAACTCTTTATCCGGCCGCACTGGAGTGTATTGTTTTTTTATTATGCTGTGAATG
>QIHJ01000336.1 GCA_003229065.1 Candidatus Dadabacteria bacterium | reverse complement strand
GAATACGGCGGAGGCGAGGATGCCCGCTATGAACGGGAGGCTCAGAACGGAAGACAGCTCCATGTGGCGTGACTCGAACACTCCCGCCCCGGCAATCAGAGGGGCCGCGAGCATAAAGGAAAACTTAGCAGCCTCGTCCCTTTTCAGTCCTCTGAACATTGCGCCCGTTATCGTAATACCCGAGCGCGACACTCCCGGGACTATGGCAAAAGCCTGCGAGACACCGATAATGAGGCAGTCGACGAGGCTCATTTCTTCTATAGATCTACTCTTTTTAGAGTACTTATCCGACACATATAGAAGCACACCGAAGAATGAAAGAGAGAAGGCGACGTAAAGCGGGTTACGAAGAACGCCTGAAGCATGGCTTTCAAAAAGCACCCCGGCAACCGCGCCGGGTATTGTGGCTATTATCAGATACAAGCCCGTCCTGCCGTCCGGGCTGCCTGAAAAGCTCAACCTGGACAAGCACCTTAGAAATTCGCTGATTATCCGAATCCAGTCCGCTCGGAAATAGTAAATTATCGCAATCAGGCTTCCCATATGAAGTGCTACGTTAAAGGCGAGCCCCTCATCCTTCCAGGAGAGAAACCAGGGCAGGAGCACGAGGTGCGCGGTGCTGCTTACAGGAAAGAACTCCGTAATACCCTGAATAGCGCCAAGTATGACCGACTGTATAAAATCCATTTACTTTGCCGCCCCGTTTGATGACTGCTTGGTTTTGAGAGCGCTTTTGAGATAAGCTCCCGTATACGAGCCTTTTACTTTAATAACTTCTTCCGGAGTTCCTGAAGCAACGATCCGCCCGCCTCCCTCGCCCCCTTCGGGACCCAGGTCCAGCACATAATCCGCGCATTTAATAACATCGAGATTGTGCTCGATCACAATTACAGTGTTGCCCATGTCGGTTAACCGGTCCAGAACTTTAAGGAGTTTTTTCACATCGTCGAAATGTAGACCTATCGTGGGTTCGTCCAGTATATAGAGAGTGTTGCCGGTGTCCCTCCGGGAGAGCTCCTTTGTAAGCTTTATTCTCTGCGCCTCGCCGCCCGATAGAGTGGTGGCAGGTTGTCCGAGCCTTACATAATCGAGTCCCACCTCTTCGAGCACATCGAGCTTGGATTTAATATGAGGTACGTTTTTGAAAAATTCCGCGGCCTCGCTCACTGTCATGTCGAGCACGTCGGCAATACTCTTACCGTTGTATTTTACCTCAAGCGTCTCTTGATTATAACGGCTCCCGCCGCACCGCTCGCATGTTACATAGACGTCCGGGAGAAAGTGCATCTCTATCTTCTCGACCCCGTGACCCGAGCAGCCGATACACCTGCCCTCTTTGACATTGAAGCTAAAGCGGCCGGATTTATAGCCGCGCGCATTGGCCTGAGGGAGCATGGCAAACAACTCCCTTATAGGGGAGAACAACCCCGTATATGTGGCAGGATTAGATCTCGGCGTCCTGCCGATCGGTGTCTGCTCAACATGTACGACTTTATCTATAGCACTATCGCCTGCTATTTTCGTATGTGCCCCCACTCTCTCTTTACTTCTGTACAGTTTTTTGCTTAGCGCGTTATATAGAGTGTCCAAAACGAGTGTGCTCTTACCTGAGCCCGAGACTCCTGTTACGCATGTGAGAACTCCGATCGGAAAAACGGCGTCTATATTCTTGAGGTTGTGCTCGGACGCCCCTTTTACAGAGATAAATCCTTTGAGCTTTCTCCTGCGAGAGGGTAGCGGTATGGCGAGGTCCCCGGATAAATAACGGACGGTCAGCGATTTCTTAAAGCTGTATAGCTTCTTTATATCTCCTTCGGCCATTATCTCTCCGCCCTTTTCTCCCGCTCCGGGTCCTATATCGACTATAAAATCTGCGTTTCTGATCGTGTGCTCATCGTGTTCTACTACTATGATAGTGTTCCCGCCGTCTCTTAGTGATTTAAGGGTTTCGATCAGCTTATCGTTATCTCTACAATGAAGCCCGATCGTCGGCTCATCAAGCACATAGGTAATGCCCGTGAGCTTGGAGCCTACCTGTGTGGCGAGCCTTATTCTCTGGGCTTCGCCCCCCGAGAGCGTGGGTGCCGAACGATCCAGAGCGATATATCCCAGCCCTACATTCTGAAGAAATGTGAGGCGGGATTCTATCTCTTTTAAGATTCTTTCACCGATGACAAATTCCCTGTCGGTGAGCTCGAGCTTATCGAAAAATTCGAGTCCCCGCTCTACCGGCATAGAGGCTAAATCGAAAATTGAACGTCTATCTAATAGAATTGAAAGCGCTTCCTTTTTGAGCCTCGCCCCCTTGCAATGAGGGCACTCCGCTGTGCGCATATACCGGGACAGCTTCTCCCGGACCTGAGCAGAATCGGTCTCTAAGTACCATTCCGTTATAATCCCCGAAACTCCCATATAGGCGTCCCAGTACTTGAGCTTTCTACCCCGCCTCTCTCTGTAGAACATGACCTTTTCATCCCCGGAGCCATAAATTATAAGCTTTTTAGTTTTATCACAAAGGCTTTGAAACGGGACAGTCAGACTAATCCCGTAAAAATGAGCCACGCCTTCTATAATATTTCTGAAATATCCGGAGTTCCTCCACGGAATTATTGCCCCGTCATTTATAGACAACTCCTCTTCTATCAAGAGCTCCGGGTCACAAAACGAGGTCTCGCCTATGCCGTGACACAGCTTGCAGCAGCCGTAGGGGCTGTTGAATGAAAAGAGCCTGGGTGAGATCTCCGGGTAGCTTATACCACACTCGGGGCACGCGAACTTCTCGCTAAAGGTTATACTCTGCCCACCAGCAGCCTCCACCGTGGCTACACCGCCCGAGCGCTTCAGCGCAATTCTCAACGATTCGCTCATTCTTTCTCGGACATCATCAGAGCGTAACACTATTACATCTACAAGTAGCAAGATAGTGTGTTTCTTTTGCTTGCTTAATTTTATCTCATCATCCAGATCGTAAAGCTCGCCGTCAATCCTGACCCTCAGATATCCCTCAGCCCTGAGGTCTTCGAGCTCTTTTCTATACTCACCTTTTCTGCCCTGCACAATTGGCGAGAATACGGAGACCTTCTCACCCTCCCCCAGCTCCATGACTGTCTCGACCATTTTATCCAAGCTCTGTGCCGATATAGGTGTTCCACAACTGTAGCAGTAAGGCTTTCCGACACGGGCAAAGAGGAGTCTCAGGAAATCGTAAATTTCTGTTATTGTCCCAACAGTAGATCGGGGGTTTCTCTGAAAGGTTTTCTGGTCAACTGCAATCGATGGCGATAGTCCCTCTATCGAATCTACATCGGGTTTATCTATCTTCTCGACAAACTGCCTCGCGTAGGCGGAGAGAGACTCCATATATCTGCGCTGCCCTTCGGCAAAGACGGTGTCGAACGCGAGTGAGGATTTACCGGAGCCGCTTATACCGGTAATGACAACGAGTTTTCCCCGGGGCAGCTTGAGAGATACGTCCTTTAGGTTGTGCTCCCGCGCCCCTGTGATCTTTATGGATTCCAAGGTAGTAAAGTTTACCAGTTATTTAGTGGGGACGAATAACATTACCGTACGGCTCACCAAAAGAGTTATTTGAACGATTTAATTTCCTGTACTGTCTTCTTGTCGAGCTTTTGGAGGATATTCTTGAGTAGCTTCACCGTATTGTCGAAGTCGTCACGGTGCATGATGGCGTTATGGCTGTGTATATGCCTTGTCGGAACACCAAGCACCACCGTGGGGACACCGGACTTGTACAGGTGAATGACAGAGCCGTCGGTTGCCCCTCCTTCCATTGTGGTAAATTGAAGCGGTATTTTCGACTTCTTGGCCGTATCTATGACGAGGTCCCTCAATTTGAGATTGGGAATCATACGCGCGTCATAGAGTAGAAGAGAAGGGCCTTTACCCATCTTCGTAGAAGATTCGTCAGACTTTATACCGGGAACATCGCCTGCTATATCGGACTCGAGTATAAAGGCTACGTCGGGATTAACCATCTCAACGCTTGTGGTAGCTCCCCTCACGCCCACCTCTTCCTGAACGGTTGCGACGCCGTAAATTGTATTGGGGTGGGTCTTATTCGGGAAGGACCTGAGCGCTGATATTACCAGCGCGCACCCCACGCGGTCGTCAAAAGCTTTAGACATGTAGGTCTTTGGGTTTGCTAGAATTGAGAACTCACTCACAGGGATTATCGGGTCGCCTGGGCGCACTCCGGCTTTCCCAACGTCCTTATCGGAAACGGCGCCTATGTCTATATACATATTTTTTCTGACGACGACTTTACCTCTTTCTTCCTGACTCAAGAGGTGCGGCGGCTTTGCGCCTATCACTCCCAATACATCCCCCTTACTCGTCTTGATGATTACCCTCTGCCCGAGTAGCACCTGATCCCACCAGCCGCCTAAAGTCGTAAATCTGACAAACCCCTCAGCCGAGATATGCTTCACCATAAACCCTATTTCGTCCATATGTCCCGCGAGCATTACCCTCGGACCCCCTGAACTTCCCGGCTTCTCGCAGATCAAACTACCCATATTGTCTTCACTCAATTTTCCCAAGGGTTTTAAATGGCCCCGTATCAGCCTCCGTACTTCGGTTTCATATCCCGGGATACCGTGAGCTTCAGTCAATTCTTTAAGCAGACTTTCGGTCTTGTCCATATCATGGGCTCCTTAATTTTATTGTGATTTGAAAAACGGATCGGGTGTTACTTTAAGATAACCAATGAAAATCATGACTGCTAGAGTATTTCCTTGTCAATAAGCTTTAGAATCCCAACGCTTAACATGAACTGATAACAGCTTGCAAATCCTATATCCGAAAGTAATATTGAATTTTTATAATCGGGAGGGAAATTATGGCAGTAATTACAAAAAGTATCAGGTTTGAGACAATGGGCGACACGGACGTAATAGACATTACGGCAGATGTAAAAGAAGCTGTAAGCGGCGCAGAGATATCCTCAGGAACCGTGACCGTGTTTGTCCCCGGGTCAACTGCCGGAGTTACAACAATAGAATATGAGGGAGGGGCTGTCAGGGACTACCAGGAGGCGCTTGACAGGATAGCTCCAAGAGACATACATTACCACCATGACGCAAGATGGGGGGACGGGAACGGCTACTCCCATGTAAGAGCCGCCCTCCAGGGTGCATCTCTGACCGTACCTTTTTCATCCGGCAGGCTGCTGCTCGGCACATGGCAGCAGATTATAGTAGTAGATTTCGACAACAGCCCCCGCTCTAGAGAAATAGTCCTTCAAATAATGGGAGAATAGATTAGGGAATTAGAGACGGCCAATTAGACAGTCACTAGAAAGATTACTTAAACTTGACTGAAAAATGTTGTTTATGCTTAACGTTTAAATTAACGATAAGTGGCGTAATCGCCTCTATCATAGAAGACAATTTCAAAGGACCGGCGTCAAGCACTCTCATCTTGGGCATATCTTCAGTAAGCTTTTTTATTACTTCTTTAGCTTCCTCGTCGTCCCCGCATATTACTACATCGTAATCAAGTTCCTGCTCAATTTTACTGAGCTCTTTAGCAGGCAGGTTATGATATGCGGAAACAAGCCTTACCGTATCGGGAAGGGCTTCTTTAATTTCAAGCGCTGAGGAGCCGTGAGGAGGGGGATTGAAAACAAAACTCTTATCCTCGTGCCTCTCCATCGCGACAACCGGCGTTACAACAATCTGGTCAGTAAAGCTGTCTTTGATCTGCCTCACCGTATCCGCCGCATACTCCGGGGGGATGCTTATAATCACAACCTCGGCCGCTTTAGCCGCGTCTGCGTTGGGCATACCTTGAATATTGGATTCTATTCCGAGCTCATTTAGCTTCTCTATATATTCTGCCGCAATCCCCTTTGCTTTCTCGTCGCTCCTAGAGCCTATCAATATGTCATGCCCCGCCTTAGACCATCTGAGCACGAGCCCTTCTGCAATGTCTCCGGTGCCGCCTAATAGTGCAATTTTCATATCTGTCTCCCGTGTTAAAAAAGTTGTGTTTATTGTAACAAAATAGAGTGACTAGTAAAGCCATTGCCGCGTGGGCTATAAATATAGGACTGAAGAATAGTTATCTTTAGTGGTGGAGAATATCGAGCACGGATCAAAATTTCGTTTTGAAATACAGGAAGAAGGAAAAGCTTTCTTCGTTAAAAACGCTATCTTCCGTCTCCAAGTCACCGTCGGGCAGAGCCACGAAGGGTAAGATTCCTCCGTAGAGTACTGTATCCCCGGAAGTGAATTGCTGAAAATCTATATTCTCCTCATCTACAAACATGATCCCCGGATTTGGGAGAATTTTTGTACTATCGGTTGAATAGTCGACTTCTTTATTCCCATCAAAAAGTGGGCCCAACAGATTTCCGTCTGCCCCACCCGACACTAGATAGATACTGCATTGCCCCTGTCCTTTGGAGTTTAATAAATCCGCAGGATCCATAAATGACGCGTTGGGGTTAGTTCCGGGAAAAAGAGTCGTATCAAACCCTCCGCTTCCCCAAAAAAAGTAATCGTAGCAGTAAATTCCCGGAATCAAAATCTGATCAGCGTGGACTTCTCCGGATGGTTCGCCAGCAGCTTTATCTATCGGTGTGATCAATAGTACAAGCACTACTGTAATTGTTGCAAAAATTACCCTCATCTATAGCCGCCCTCAGATCCTATCAATATATCACCTATACAACATATAAATATAAATGGATCCGGACAAAATTCAATAGCTAATAAGCTTGAGACAGCTAAGTCAGGTTAATAAGAAAGTCGACTAATAGGCTGTTAAATTCCTCGTGTTTCTCCTGCATCATGAAATGCCCGGCGCCTTCAATCTCTTTGTAAATCGAGCCCTTTATATTGTTATGAAGATACACTCCGTACTTAGACGGGGTGAGAATATCTTCACTGCCGGTTATTATCAATGTCCCTACATCTACCCTGTTTACGTCTTCCATAATATTAAACTCATTGCATGCTACCAAATCCCAATAACAAACATTACGATCGGTATTCAATAAACCCTCCTTAAACGCATCTTTTAATAGCTGAGGAGAGCTTGCGGCAAAGGTTCTTTCAGGAGATACCTCGCAAAATAACTCGTAGTTGTTTTTAGCGGTCTCAAGTGTTTTTTCTGCCACGCCGAGGCGGGCTCCCGTGCCTGCCAATACGCACGCACTCACATTTTCGGGGTGCTCCAGAGCATAGAGCATTGCAGCTCCGCCACCCATGGAATGGCCGACAATAATAATGTTTCTGAGGCCTAGAGAGGAGATCAGGCTCTTTACGAACACAGTGTAATCATTGACTGTCCTAAAACCACCGCCCTCGGATTTACCGTGGCCCGGGAGGTCCAGAATAATAAAATTGGCTTTCGGGTAACTTCTTAGAAAGTCGAGCTGATAATCCCATGTGGCGGCGCTCTGCCCGGCCCCGTGAATCATTAAAACCGTAGGCAGAGAATCCTCAAAGCTCTCACCGGTTTCATAATGTATGTTAATTCCGTCTATATTTATCCGAGCCATACGATACTCCGGATGTCATATGTCAGTTATCATTGTCCGAATTTGGATAAGAGCACCTTATAGGTTTCCTCATCTATACCAAAAACTCTCAAGGT
>QIHJ01000398.1 GCA_003229065.1 Candidatus Dadabacteria bacterium | reverse complement strand
GAGTATGTCAACGAGGCCCGCCTTGTTTACCTCACGGTTTACTATTTTTGCGGCGAGCCCTATGTCTCTTAAGAGGCGGGAAAGCTCACCCTGGGCGTAGGGGAAATCGCTCTGTCTTCTAATTACAAATTCATCTAAGGTCTCTAGTACTATCATGCCCGACTATATTACCAAACATCTTAATAATAGGGAAACCACTGCGGTATTATGCCAATAATATCAGGCAGTTGCGCTTTCCTCCTTACTTATAGGAGGGTTAGGAGGGGAATGAAATTTCGTCATTCCGGGCTACTACCTGGAATCTCATCCTTTAATGTTGTCATTCTGAGCGAAGCGAAGAATCTCGTTTTTAATACCGCTCACCCTTTGACGGAGCCTGTCCTGAGTATATCGAAGGGCTCAGAGTGATTCCGGCTTCGCTAAAGCTACCGGTCTTCGCACAAGGCTACGCCCTGGCTAGCGCCAGGACAGGTATTTATTCTTTCTTCTTTTGCTTGATCACACACGAAGCGTGCATTACTAAAATATTGCAAAAATCACCGCACACGAAGTGTGGTTTTCGAAAAGATAACTAAAAATAGCTTATTGTATTTGTATGATCATTACAATTTCACTCACACCCCGTGTGAGGTTTTTAACGCGGACACATAGTGTCCCTTCATACGGTTTCTATGTGGCTAAAGAGGTCGGATAAACTGTTGAAGTTCTCATGACTCTCATAGGGAGTGGAGAAACGGTATGCCTGCGGGCGCTGCCCGCATTTTCTTAACGTTATTTTCGTAATGTCGGAAACTTGAAAGACGAACGACAAAAGATAAAAAAATTCACCCTTCGACAAGCTCAGTGTGCGCAGGGATATTTAGTGCCGAGATTGCAAGAGATTGCCGCGCTCATTCCGCCCCTTCACGATGACGCGCTCAGGTTATTCAGACTTATTCCCTTGAAACTCCTCAATTTTCATAGCGGCTTTAAAGCCTTCTTCGCGTATGATCTCTTTTGCCCTTATAATACTCTTGTCAAAGTCCTCAGGGAGGGTGTTTTTAACCACAGTGAAGGTATCGTTTAAATACGGGACGAGGACAGATTTCTCTATCACAGAGTCTTTCTCTGAATAAAACATAGCGAGAGACGAGACGAATAAGAACGCGATTACCGCCCCAATAATAAATCCCAACACTCCTCCCGCGCCCCTGTTAATCCAGGACAGCTGGAGAGTGCCAATAATCTTAGCCGTCATCCACCCGAGGATCTGGATTATAATGTAAGCCAAGAAAGCCGAGATAATAAACCCGCCCACATTGGCTATGGACTCGTTTTGCACAAGCCCCATATCCGTAAACACGCCCCCCGCGATATCATAGAGAATAAAGCCTACCACTATACCGCCGACCAGTGCAGCTATTGAGAAAACCTGCCGGATCAGGCCCCTATAGATACCCATCAGGGTGAATACTGTGATTATTATTATTATCAGAAAGTCGAGCCAGTTCATATTTGGTTTCTCGCGATCAGGGACATAGAATAAGCTTCTCCGTTATTTCATATCCCTAGCGCATTGGTTAATCTTATCATGCCAGACTAAAATATTAAAAACAGGCGGATATTCAAATGGGGGTATTTATATATGGATAGTAAAGAAATTAGAACAACGTGCCCGGAATGCAACTCTGAAATATACGTCGATGAAATCCTTCATAAACAGATTGAGGAGGAATATAAAAGGAAGTTCGCAGAAGAGGCGAAAAAGTACGAGGCTGAGAAATTAAAGTTAGAGCGGGAAAGAGAAGAATTACAAAAGACTATCGCAGAGACCGTCGAGCAAAGAATGAAGAGCGAAAAGACGGGTCTTGAAGAAAAGTTGAGGAAAGATATTGAAAAAGAAAACTCAGAGCAATATGAATCACTGCAGAAAGAATTGAATCAGAAATCGGAGCAGTTACAAGACTATAACAAATCAAAGGCCGAAATTGAAAGATTGAAGAGGGAGAAAAACGAGCTTTCAGATAAAATTCAGGCTGAAGCTGAGCATAAGCTCAGTACAATGATAGCAGAAGAAAAGGAGAAGATACAAAAGTCCGTCCAAGAAGGAATGCAGCTCAAACTTTCTGAAAAAGAGCAAATCATAAGCCAGTTAAACGCGAAGCTCACAGAAGCCCAGCGTAAAGCAGAGCAGGGCTCACAGCAGCTCCAGGGCGAGGTGCAGGAAATAGCCATCGAGGAGTACCTGAAGCATACCTTCCCCTTCGACAGGATAGAGGAGATAAAAAAGGGCAAAAAAGGAGCCGACTGCCTTCAAATAATTAATACCGAGTACAGCCAAAATTGCGGTTCCATATACTATGAGAGTAAAAGAACCAAGGCTTTTCAAAGATCGTGGATTGAGAAGCTAAAGAGCGATATGAGAGAGATAAAGGCCTCGATCGGCGTTATAGTTACCGAAACCATGCCGAGTGGAATGGATATCATGGGCCAGATCGACGGTATTTGGATATGCAGCCTGCAAGAGTTCAGGAGTCTGAGCCAAGTGCTCAGGGAATCCATCGTCCGGGTAAGCGACGCATTGGTCTCGCAGGATAATAAAGGGGATAAAATGAGTCTCTTGTATGATTTTCTCACCAGTGACGAGTTTAAAAATCATATAAAGGACATTGCGGACGCGTTTATTGATATGGAGAATGATCTGGATAAGGAAAAACGGGCAATGGAGGGGTTGTGGAAGAAAAGAGAGAAACAAAACCAGAAGGTCCTTACAAACCTGAATCTGATGTTCAACTCCATTAAGGGGATCGCTGGCAACTCGATAGGTGCCATTACGGCTCTGGAGCTGCCTACTAATGATCAAACGGATAGCGACACCGGCAGAACAGAAAAAGAGTCTGACGAGCTGTTTTAAGAAATAGCTTCTATATCATTAAACCTTGGCGCGGGAGGTGGGATATTTAATTTTCAGGCCTTTTGTTTTATAATAATTTTGAAATGGGTGTGAAAATCTCGTTTTCAAAAGGAGAGCAGGATGATAGATAAATTGGGAGTATCGGTTTTATTTCTTCTCGCGGCTTTTATCTTATTTGTCTCTATTATTCCGGGAGCGTCCGCTCAGAATGATGGTAGCAAAAAAGGGAATATTTGCAAAGGTGAGTACGTTCTATGCACTTCGGCCCCGTGTGTCCCTGACCCGACTAATCCGGACACCAAAGCAATATGCGAATGCGATGTCAACATAGGTAAGAACTTTGGCTTCTCAGAGTGTGAAGAGAGGGAGCCGGGTAAGGGTGAGGACGGTTCTATTGCCCTTCTATCAACTTATTCCTTTGCTCAGGCGCCCACGAAGCCCATCATGATCTGTCCGAGCGGAAAACCCTGGTCGAATTGTCTCGACCAGCCATGCACAGTAAAGCCGCTTGACCCGCTGCACGCTTTATGTCAATGCGATATAGAGCGCACATCGAGATTCGTTACATACGGAGCAGACTGTAACGGTATTACCTGCAATATGGGATTTTGGTCCGGGGCTACGATAGTGCAGTTTATAGAAGCGAGCAAGCAGCTTGCGGAAGCATTCGGCTTGGAGAAGAATCCGACCAGGTACTGTCCAGGTCTCAAGCCTTAGGCTTTTTTCTCAGCCGCTCTCATAAGCGCCCGGGTGAGCTTTGACTTATACAATGTGTTCAGATAACTTAAAAACCGTGATGGGATTTTCTGAAATTCTTGCCGTTGTCGCACCTGATTTAGAGGAAGTGGAAATAGAGCTTGAGAGTTCAATCCAGTCCCCAGTGCCGCTTGTGTACGATATTTCCAAGTATTTACTCGGGAGCGGAGGCAAAAGGCTCCGTCCTTCCGTGCTCCTTCTCATAAGCGGAGCGTGCGGCAACTTGGACGGTAAAGAGAGGATTTACTCTGCGGCGGCGCTCGAGCTGATACATACGGCGACCTTACTTCACGACGACGTAGTGGACGAGGCAAAGTTGAGAAGGGGCAAGACGGCCTCAAACGTGGTGTGGGGTAATAAGGCTACAGTGCTCGTCGGGGACTTTATGCTTGCCCGCGCTCTGGGGCTCATACAATCATGCGGTAACCTGGAGCTGATAAAAGCCGTAACCGATGCTGCGGCCAAACTGGCCGAAGGGCAGGTGCTCGAGGTAATGAGCGCAAAGAGCATGGTCGAGGTTTCGGAGGAAGTATGCTTCGGCATTATCGAGAACAAGACCGCGTCCTTGATCGAGAGCTGCGGCACCGTAGGCGCCATACTTGCCGGCGCACAGGACACCCTAAAGCACTCGGTAGGGCAGTACGGACTCAATATAGGCATCGCTTTTCAGCTCATAGACGATGCGCTAGATTACTCCTCAAGTGAAAAAGAGTTTGGAAAAGGGGTAGGACAGGACCTTGTAGAGGGCAAGATGACGCTTCCGCTTTACTATTCCCTGGAGAAAGCCACGGCTCCCGAGAAATCGAGGGTGAACGACATACTTGCCCGGGAAGACTTTGAGGACGACGAGCTTGATTTCATTAGAGATATTGTGGAGCGCTATAAAGGGGTGGAAAAGACCAAGGGTATAGCGAAAGACTATATACACAAAGCCCGTGAGTCTCTCTCGCCCGTGCCTGAAAACATTTATAAAAATTCCCTCGGACAACTGGCGGATTTTGTGGCTGAAAGGAAAAATTAGAAGATTAGCTATATGGCAGGAAAAGCTCAGATTTCAAGCATCATCACGTAGGCGTCCTCACCCGTGTCCGAATAGTAGTTCCGCCTCACTCGGATAGTCTTAAACCCCAGTTTCTCGTAGAGCTTCTGAGCGCCCGTGTTAGTTATCCGTACTTCCAAAAGGGCGTACTTAAGCCCTTTCTCGGCAGACACCTCTATACAGTCCGTCATGAGCTTCTCTCCGAGGCCGCTCTGTCGGAATTCCGGGTGCACGGCGACGTTCAGTACGTGTATCTCGTCGTAAATAGTCCAGGTCACGATGTAGCCCACGACTATGCCGCTCAAACGGATCACGCGGTTGTAGGACTTGTTCGACCTGATCTCCCGCTCAAATATCCTCCTTGGCCAGGGAGAGGGAAAGCTGACGTTCTCTATCGCTACTATGCCGTCCAGGTCGGAGGGGGTGATTATATCGATTTCAAACTTAGGAGCATTCTCCATATCTATAATTTTTTCAGTTTTAAACCGATATGTCCAGAGTAAATTATATTAAGGGTGTGAATTCTGATATTGGTTAATGCGGATATTAAGCCGCTGTTTTTCTCTCAATAAGTAAATTCAGAATATCCCGGGCGGCGTCTGATATAACTGTACCCGGGCCGAAAATAGCCGTAACTCCTGCCCTGTGCAGATAATCATAATCTTTTTTAGGTATAACGCCTCCGATTACCACCATTATATCTCCCCTGTCCATTTCCTTAAGCTCCTTTATAAGCTCGGGTACCAGGGTTTTGTGGCCTGCGGCGAGACTCGAAATTCCGATTACGTGCACATCGTGCTCCACTGCCTGGCGCACGGCTTCAAGCGGGGTTTGGAACAGCGGACCGATGTCTACGTCAAACCCCAGGTCCGCAAAGCTGGTGGCTATTACCTTTGCCCCCCTGTCATGCCCGTCCTGTCCCATTTTGGCCACTAGTATCCTGGGCCTTCTGCCCTCAAGCGTATCGAATTCGTCCGATAGCTCGCGCGCCCGTTTGAAGCTCTCGTCCTCTGACAGCTCGGATGAGTAGACTCCGGATATTGTTCTGATCGAGGCTTTGTACCGCCCGAACACCTTCTCGCAAGCGTAGGATATTTCTCCCAATGTAGCCCGTCTGTGAGCGGCTTCCACGGATAGCTCCAGCAGGTTCCCCTCACCTGTCTCCGCGCACTTGGTAATCGCGTTAAGGGCTCTCTTCACTTCGTCGTTATCCCGTTCCTCTTTAAGTTTCTCAAGCCGCGCAATCTGAGACTGTCTTACCTGGGTGTTGTCTATCTCCAGTATCTCGATCTCACTTTGTTCTTCAACCCGGTATTTGTTCACGCCTACTATAGTGTCCTGACCCGAGTCGATGCGCGCTTGTTTTCTCGCAGCCGCTTCCTCGATCCTCATTTTAGGAAGCCCCGTTTCTATGGCTTTTGCCATACCGCCCAGCTCCTCCACTTCTCCGATCAGCTCCCATGCCCTCCGTGCGATCCTGTCCGTTAAGTACTCGACATAGTACGAGCCTGCCCAGGGGTCGACGGACCGGCAGATATCGGTCTCTTCCTGAAGATAGATTTGAGTGTTCCTCGCTATACGGGCCGAAAAATCGGTAGGCAGCGCTATGGCCTCGTCAAGCGCGTTGGTGTGGAGCGACTGGGTCCCCCCGAGCGCTGCCGCAAGGGCCTCTACGCATGTTCTGACTGCGTTATTGAACGGGTCCTGCTCCGTAAGGCTCCACCCCGAAGTCTGGCAGTGGGTCCTTAGCGCAAGTGACTTCGGGTTCTTAGGATTAAACTCTTTAATTAGCTTTGCCCAGAGCATCCTGGCGGCCCTCATCTTTGCTATTTCCATAAAGTGGTTCATCCCGATACCCCAGAAAAATGAGATGCGGGGGGCGAAATCGTCTATGTCCATTCCGGCTTTGATTCCGGACCTGACGTATTCGAGCCCGTCTGCAAGGGTGTAGGCAAGCTCTATATCCGAAGACGCTCCGGCCTCTTCCATGTGATAGCCGCTTACGCTGATTGAGTTGAATTTGGGCATATGCTCAGATACGTATTTGAATATATCGGCAATAATCCTCATAGAGGGCTCAGGGGGGTATATGTAGGTATTCCTGACCATGAATTCTTTTAATATGTCGTTTTGTATCGTACCGTTAAGCTCACTTGCGTGAACTCCCTGCTCCTTTGCGGCTACTATGTAAAACGCCATTACAGGCAGCACCGCTCCGTTCATGGTCATTGACACCGATGTCTCTCCAAGAGGTATCTGGTCGAATAGTATCTTCATGTCAAGAATCGAGTCGATTGCCACCCCTGCCTTGCCCACGTCTCCCGTCACACGCTCGTGGTCAGAGTCATAGCCCCTGTGCGTGGGAAGGTCGAATGCCACAGACAGCCCCTTTTGCCCGGCCGCCAAGTTCCTTCTGTAGAAAGCGTTTGACTCCTCTGCTGTTGAAAACCCGGCGTATTGCCTGATTGTCCATGGGCGCGTTACGTACATCGAAGAATAGGGCCCGCGCAGATAGGGAGCGATACCGGCTGCGTAATTCAGGTGGGTAATCCCCTCAGTGTCGTCTTCGGTGAATACAGAGGCCACGGGTATGGATTCGGGCGTCATCCAGTCCCGGACATGCTGACAGGAGCTTATTGGGGATTCGTTCGCCTTAATATCAGCCGGTATTTCCATCTTTATGTCTGAATAATCGATTTTTGAAAAGTCGGGTCTCATACTATGCCTATAACCTTCTGATATTTCCTTAGTGTTTGTAACATATTCGAGCGTACGTTTATAAAATCGTCAACGCCTGCCTGAATAAGCTCATCTTTGTGCTCTTTAGGGTTCCCGGCTACGACAACGCAAATGTCCGGGCTACTTGCTTTTAGCTTTTCACATATCCCAGGGGCTATTTCAGGATTCTCTTTGTCCGAGCTGCATATGACTACAATCTTGGAGCCG
>QIHJ01000435.1 GCA_003229065.1 Candidatus Dadabacteria bacterium | reverse complement strand
CATCTTTGCTTTTGCCTTTTTTCTCTCCCTTAGAAAAAGGGAGATTAAGAGGGATTTAGCTGTTGTATTTGCTTTTTCTCCTTCGAACAAAGCTACTAGAGTAAATCTAGTACTGTTCAGAACTTACTGAAACCAAAACAAGGGGGATTTGTAGTCATTGCGAAGGAGCGCAGCGACTGCGGCAATCTCCTCCAATCTCGGCACCTAAAACCCCGCTCACCCTGAGGCTCTCGAAGGGTGACTAGTTCCCGACATTACGAAAATGCAGGCAGCGCCCGCAGGCATACTGTTTCTCCACTCATCATGAGAGTAGTGAGAGCTTCATCAGTATATCCAACCTCATTAGCTATACAGAAACCGTATGAATGGACACTCTGTGTCCGCAGCGCCCGCCGGCGGACTGTTTCTCCATTCCTCATGTGTTTCGTGATAACTTTATTAGTTGATCCAACCTCAGAAGCTGCGCAGAAACCGAATGATTGGACACTCTGTGTCCGCGTTAAAAACTTCACACGGGGTGTGGGCGGAATTGTCATTCTCGCATGTTTTTATCGGGAATCCATTTTTTCTTGCCTATACCTAAGAGTATGTGCAAGCCCAATACTAACAAGATTGCAACACCCCCTCTCATTCAGCACCCGGATTTTTAAAGCTACGCCTTATACAAAGGGGGAAGGGACTTACGAAAGCTTACCTATCTTCAATATCTTCTGTTTTGCGTCTCTTGGCAGATGCCTCTTCAGATATTCTATAACAGCCTCTCTCACAATCTGTGCCGGTCTCATCTGGAGATGCCACTGCGATTCATTGAGCATGTCAACAAACTCTTTTGAAGCCTTTACGTAAATAGCCTTTTCCAGAGTTTCTTTTTTCTTAGTTTCTTTTTTCTTAGTTGCCATATCTTAAATATATAACATAGTTTAGATATAAAAGGAATAGCCCATTTTTATTTCTTAGCAGTTATATACTGTCAATTACCATGCCAAAAGTATTAGTATCAATTAGTTATGTATTTTACGGTGCTTACGACAAAAGCTGAAAATCCAAACTGTATATTGTGTATATTTACACTGTGTGATTAGCACAAATTTCGTTACAATTCTAATGAGGAGCATCGTAATATGAAATGGTCGTGGAAGATAGGAGAGTTTCAGGGTATAGGGGTTTATATACACGCGACTTTCCTTCTGATTATAGCCTGGGTCGTTTTGATATATTGGAGGCAGGGGCATGACCTGGCTGCCACTATAGCGGGCATTATATTTGTCCTGGCCATATTCGGCTGTGTCGTACTCCATGAATTCGGCCATGCGCTTACGGCTAAAAAATATGGGATTAAAACCCGGGACATCACGCTGCTTCCGATCGGAGGAGTCGCCAGGCTTGAGCGTATGCCCGATGACCCTATACAAGAGCTCTGGGTAGCGCTTGCGGGTCCGGCTGTCAATATAGTCATTGCTGCAGTATTGTTCTTTTGGATTCAATCCACAGGCGGGCTCACACCTATTGATGAATTGAGTATAGCCGGAGGGTCTTTTGCCGAGCGTCTGATGTTAGTAAATATATTCCTTGTCGTATTTAACATGATCCCCGCTTTCCCCATGGACGGCGGACGTGTGCTCCGTGCGCTTCTGGCTCTCCGCATGAACTACAGTAAAGCTACTCAGATTGCGGCCACCATCGGCCAGGGTATAGCCCTCATTTTCGGCTTTGCGGGACTTTTTACGAATCCGTTTCTTATATTCATCGCTCTCTTCGTCTGGATAGGCGCAGCTCAAGAAGCTAGTTTTACAAAGATAAAATCCGCTCTGGGAGGTATACCCGTAAACCAGGCTATGCTGACAGATTACAAGACCGTCACACCCGGCGATACGCTCAAGCACCTTGTTGATCTCACCATGTCGGGCTCTCAGCAGGATTTTCCGGTACTGGAGGGAATAAGACTAGTGGGCATGGTAACTCATAAAGACCTTGTATCGGCTTTGTCCGAAAAAAACTCTCAAACACTGCTAAGCGATATTATGCGTACCGAGTTCCCTGTAGTCGACCCTTCCGAGATGCTCGAGATCGCTTTTTTAAAGCTCCAAACGAGTGATTGCCATACCCTTCCTGTTCTTCACGACGGACGGTTGACCGGGCTCCTTACAATGAACAATGTAGGAGAGTTCATGAGGATACAAGCTGCAATATCCAGATCACGGAGGGTCTGATAAATATCTTGAGCCGGCGTTAATTGTACTAATTTGCAATAATTGCTTAGGAATCTGGGAGATTAGGATTATTATTTAGTACTGGCAGAGAAATAGATATGAAAGAAATTAAAGTATCCCGAGAATCTAAAGACCACGAGACTGTTCATCTGAACGTGCCCGATATGACTTGCGCTGGCTGCGTGGCAAAAGTCGAAAAGAGCCTAAGATCAGTCCCGGGTGTAAAGAGCGCCGATGTAAATTTCGCAGACCTCTCGGCGTCCGTAGAATGCGATGTGCCGCCCGACTTGCTGATAAAGGCTGTGTCGGACGCCGGCTACACGGCTTCAGTAGCATCTCCCGGCGGGGATAGTTCCGAAAAAGATAACGCCGAGCTGCTTCACTACAGACAGTTACTAAAGCAGACAGTCGTATCAGCTGTAATAAGCCTGCTCATATTGGCTGTTACTATGCTCGGTCTCCTGCCTGCCGTCGAGACAGCGCCCGGTAGAATCTCATGGGCTGTTGTATCTTTACTTGCACTATTCGTACTCGTATACGCCGGCGGGCGTTTTTTCACCGGGGCGCTGAAATCATTTAAGCACCACAGCGCCAACATGGACACGCTGATTGCGATCGGCACCGGGGTAGCCTGGGTCTATTCTACATTTATAGTCTTGTTTCCGAACTCCCTTTCAGAAATTGCCAGGCACATGTATTTCGATACCGCTACACTCATAATCGCGTTTATAAACCTGGGTGCTGCTCTGGAAATGAGGGCGCGCGGTAAGACGTCCCAGGCCATAAAGCGTCTCATAGGTCTTCAGCCCAAGACCGCCACGGTACTAAGGGACGGACAGGAGGTAAGTATCCCGATCGAGGCGCTTCAAATTGACGATATAGTCAGAGTCCGCCCGGGCGAAAAGGTCCCGGTTGACGGCGAGCTTACCCAGGGCTCCTCCCATGTGGACGAGTCCATGCTGACCGGCGAGCCTGTCCCTGCTCAGAAGAACGTAGGTGATGAGGTAACAGGCGGCACAATTAATAAGTCCGGGAGTTTTCTCTTTAAAACCACGCGTATCGGAAAGGACACAGCGCTATCTCAGATAATCGACATGGTCCGTAAGGCGCAGAACACAAAACCCGCCATCGGGCGCCTTGCGGATAAGGTATCCGGCGTGTTCGTCCCGGTAGTATTGATAATAGCCGTATGTACTTCGCTGATATGGTTTAATTTTGGTCCCGAGCCTGTGATCACTTACATGCTTGTTACCACTATGTCTGTGCTCATAATAGCATGCCCGTGCGCTTTGGGTCTCGCGACCCCGATATCCGTTATGGTGGGTGTGGGCAAGGCGGCTGAGTACGGAGTACTTATACGCCGGGGCGACGCGCTTCAGCAGGCAGGGCGGCTTAGCACTATAGTGCTCGATAAGACCGGCACTATCACGGAGGGTAAACCCGTACTCACCGCGATTGAGCCCGGAGAAGGATGGGATGAAGAGAGGCTTCTCGCAGTCGCAGCCGGAGTAGAGTTGTACTCAGAGCACCCGCTTGCACAGGCCATAGTAGAAGCTGCGAAGGATAAAGGCATAACCCCCGAGGCTTGCGAGTCTTTTGTAGCTGTGTCGGGTCACGGGGTGAAAGCTCTGGCTGGCGGGCGTAATTTACTACTGGGCAACAAGAGGTTCATGGAGCACAATAACGTCCCGATTGGTGAGTTAGAGCGCCTGGCGGACGAATTATCCAGGCAGGCCCAGACTGTAATGTTCGTCTCGGTAAACGGTAAAGCGGCGGGTATTCTCGGTGTTTCAGATCCCGTTAAGCCTGATTCCAAAGAGGCGATCCAAAGGCTCAGGTCTTCAGGTATAAAAGTCATAATGCTAACAGGTGATAACAGCGCTACAGCGGGGGCGGTTGCCTCTCAAGTCGGTGTGGATGAGTACATAGCCGAGGTGCTGCCCCAGGATAAGGCAGACGAGGTGGCCAGGCTCCAGGGTCGGGGTGAGAAAGTGGGTATGGTGGGGGACGGCGTTAACGACGCCCCTGCGCTTGCCGGAGCCGACGTAGGGTTTGCCATCGGCACGGGGACCGACGTCGCCATCGAGAGCGCCGATATAACTCTGATGCGCGGTTCGCTGCATGGGGTTCCAGACGCTGTAAATATTTCAAAAGCCACCGTGAGTAATATCAAGCAGAATCTTTTTGGCGCCTTCGGATACAACTCGCTGGCTATTCCGATTGCAGCCGGCATTATCTATCCGTTTACAGGTATGCTACTAGACCCGATTATTGCCGGGGCCGCAATGGCGCTTTCTTCTGTTACCGTTGTTACAAACGCAAACCGTCTCAGGTGGTTTAAGCCTTGATTTACATACTGGCATATAAAGAGGACATATGAGCTTCATAGTAAATTTAATCGGGATTCTCTTAATCGCCTTTATAGTCTGGTGGTTTTGGATATATAAAGGCCGCTCAGAGGCGAGTTTAGAAGGAGATAAAATAGATATTATAGTTGACTCCGGTGTCTATGAGCCCTCTATAATACACGCTTCGCTAGGAAAACCCCTCACACTGCGTTTTATACGGAAAGACGCCAATCCCTGCGCCGAGAAAGTAATCTTCAGCGGGCTCGATCTGAGCGCCGATCTTGAGGTAGATAAACCCTATGAGCTGAGCTTTACCCCTCAGAAGAAAGGAGAGTTCGAGTTCACCTGCCAGATGGCTATGTACCGCGGCATGCTCGTTATTGAGTAAAGACGAGCTTACTACCGGTACTGTCTGTAGTAAACTGACGCACCGCTATTGTTTAAACTACAGACGCAATCCTTGATTGAGGCTGTTCAATAAGACCTAACAAATTAAAATTACTCTTTGGAGCTTAATAAGGAAGGAATCCTATCTTAGTCTACTGAGTAACCTTATTGACCTTACTTGCCTGAAGCCCCTTTGGGCTGTCAACTACTTCAAACTCGACCTCGTCACCTTCGACCAAGGTTTTAAAGCCGTCGCCTTCTATAGCGCTGTAATGAACGAACACGTCGTTACCGCCTTCCTGCTCGATAAAACCGAATCCTTTGGATTCATTAAACCATTTTACTTTGCCCTTCAAATGAATGCCTCCAATAAATTATTTAAAGTGAGAGTACATATTATTTGTGACTTAGTCAAATATACTAAACGCACTATTTTAGGGGTTTAATCTGTATTTGACATTGAATTCTATTCTATATAGCGTAAGCTGACATAGCATAAACCGACGAATTCATTTGATATAAAATTATAACTTTTCAGGAGGTAGTAATAGTCATGGCGGAAGAAAGATCGGATGTAGTAACATTAAAAGGCAATCCAGTAACTTTAGTAGGACATGAAGTTAAAGTCGGGGACAAAGCCCCCGATTTCTCGTCTTTGGAAGCCCTCGGCTCTCCGGTGGGACTGGGGGATCTTGAAGGCAAGGTAAAGATTTTTAATGTAATAGTCTCCGTTGACACGCCCGTGTGCGACGTACAGACCAAGAGGTTCAACCAAGAAGCGGCGGGATTTGGGGACGATGTAGAGATACTAACCCTTAGCATGGACCTCCCATTTGCTCTCAGCCGTTACTGTGGAGCTGCCGGTATAGATAAAGTAAGAACTCTCTCCGACCATAAAGACGCGTCATTCGGAGAGGCTTACGGGACATTGATTAAAGAGCACCGTCTCTTGGCCAGGGCTATTTTCGTTGTAGATAAAGACGATAACGTCGTGTATGTAGAGTACGTGCCCGAGATTACCTCAGAGCCAAACTACGAAGCTGCGCTGCAAGCAGCCAGAGAAGCTATTTAATTTATATATGAGCAAACCGCGGGATCCCTGGCTTTCCGCTCCCCTTTTGTCAAGCTCGGTTTAAGTTTGAATTATAAAGAATAAATGCCTTCTTGCGATTCTCATGAACTCGCTTCCCATCGTGCTCACTGAGCCTATATCTAACTTATGGTAGTATTGTAGGCGGGGCAGGTCATCCGGTGGGATTGCGATCTAAAGGATCGTCGCTTCGTTCAGGTATCGCTTTACCGAGCAGCGCAAAATTCTTGTCAGAAATGCCCTGCCCTCTGCAGGACACTCTCGCAGAAGCTTGCCGGAAACTGGGTTAGAGTCTCTCGAACGCATTGTCGGACTTATGCAAATGCAACACGTTGACGCCGCACCGATCCTGGAGACCGGAGCGATTGACGCAGTGTTGAGAGATACGGGTGCATGAAGAGGATACGAAAAAGATGATAGGAGATACCTTTGACATACGAAACAGAGAACAAAGCCGAGGCCTGCTTTGACGACATATATACCACGCCAACACTGCAGCAGTTCACCGACGATGAAGCGTTCCAGATGGTAGAGCATTTTATCAATGGCGAATGAGGTGATGGGGATAAAGTGTCTGATTATTGCGGCGGGCAATGGCAGCCGACTACTGCAGAATGGTAACAGCAAGCCCCTCATCCCCATTCTGGGCATTACTCTTATAGAACGTGTGATCCGCTCCGCCATGGAAGCCGGTACGGATGAGTTTTACGTCGTCATCGGCTGGCAGAGCGACCTGGTCCGTGATTTTCTGGAACGGTTGGCGAAACGTCTCGCAATTCGGATCACGCCACTGATGAATGAAGATTGGGAGAAAGAAAACGGCCTTTCAGTGCTCATGGCACATGACCTTCTGCAAGAGCCGTTTCTACTGCTCATGGCGGATCATCTCTTTGATCCGGAGCTTGTCCGCGCTCTGACGACCTATCCCCTGCCCGATGGAGAAGTATCGCTCGTAGTGGATAATAACATTTACAATCCCCTCATCGACATGGATGATGTGACCCGCGTTAAGGTGAAAAACGGAAAGATCTGCGATATCGGCAAAGGAATACCCGATTTTAACGGTTTCGATACCGGTATTTTCTTCTGCTCTTCCGTCATCTTTGAAGCATTGGAACGAAATAGAGAAAAAAACGGCGATACGGCACTGTCCGGAGCGATACGCGTCCTGGCTGAAGAGGGACGCGTCAATGCGGTCCCCTCAAACGGTTTCTGGATCGACGTGGACGATCCTGCAGCCTTTAAAAGGGCAGAGAATGCCCTGCTGAGCCGTCTCAGAAGCAAGCTGACCGACGGGCCGGTATCGCGTTACTTGAACCGCCCCCTTTCCATAATGTTTTCCCGCCATTTGGTGAAACTCGATATTACGCCCAATCAAATTTCCCTGTTCTCGTTTCTGTGTTCCCTGGTGGCCGCAGGATTGTTTATGACGGGTGAATATATATTCTTGCTCATCGGCGGTATTCTGGCACAGTTCGCGTCCATCATAGATGGTTGCGACGGCGAAGTAGCCAGACTTAAGTACCAAAGCAGCAGTTTCGGCGGCTGGTTCGATGCAGTGCTGGACCGCTATGCCGACGCCTTCCTGCTGGTCGGATTGACCTGGTATCTGCTGGCAAGGGAAATGAACGGCTGGGTTTTATTCATAGGCTTCATGGCCGTTATCGGCTCGTTCATGCTGAGTTACACAGCAGACAAATACGACAACCTGATGCGCGAGCGCATCAAAGCCGGGGGCGGAGCCGGGCTGAGGATGGGGCGAGATGTACGTGTGTTTCTCATTTTTCTCGGGGCGGCGATGAATATGGCCCTCCCGGT
>QIHJ01000084.1 GCA_003229065.1 Candidatus Dadabacteria bacterium | reverse complement strand
TGGCGGAGGGCGAGGGATTCGAACCCCCAAGTCCGTAAGGACGCCGGTTTTCAAGACCGGTGCAATCGCCGTTCTGCCAGCCCTCCGTTATTGGTTAGAATTCTATTATACCTTTTGGAGGAAATAAAGTGTAGTAGGGGATAAGATTGTGGTATATAAAGAAACACAGCAGTTATATTTATATTCATGCCCGTCATTCTTACCGTAATCATATTTATAGCGTCAGCAATATCACCATTTGCCCTGGAAACTATCTCGCAAGAGTCATTGCTTACAATCACAGTAGACCCAAACGGAAGCGGAGACTACAGGACAATTAAAGAGGCGGTTTCCAAAGCCCGGCCCGGACAGACCATACTGGTAAAGAACGGCACCTATAACCGTAAGCTCAATTTCAAGACCTCGGGCACATTCCAGTTTCCGATTACTGTAAAGCCGTATAAAGACCATAAACCGGTGCTGGACTTCTCGGACTCCACGGATGAATATCCCCGGGTCGAGATACATGCAGAGAATATAATATTTGAGGGATTTGAAATCCACAGCGGCAGGGACGGAGTAAAAATATACGGCAGCAATAATATTATACGCAACAATTTTATTCACGATAACGATTATCAAGGGGTATTAATTGTAAATTCCGGCAACAATATCATTGAAAACAATAAGATCTCTCATAACGGCACCAAGCCCGGCACATGTATATTCGATAATACTTCATCACCAAAGCACTGCCACGGTATATACATCTCTAATTACAAATGCCGGGGCGGTAACGACGGCAACATAATTCGCAATAATCATCTCCTAAACCACGGAGGGAGGGGCATACAGTGGAACGGCTTGGGCTGTAAAAACCGCATAGAGCGCACGGTAGTGGAAAACAACCGTATCGAAAATAATTCCTGGGGAATTGTGCTCTACCACGGGGTTTATAACAGCGTAATAAGGAACAACACTTTTATATCCACATCAAGACCCGGGACCAACGATAAAACACATACGTTAATAGGGATTTACGGCAGTCAGAACAATGTCATCGAAAATAATATACTCGAAGCGGAGCTCCCGGACGTCTCAGGTCTGTTCGTGTTCGATAATGCTTCTTCGAATAACAGAGTTAATAATAACAGATGGAAGCTGGTAAGCCGGGACTGGATATGGGAGGGTGAAAAGAGACGCGATTGGAAGAATTACAGGTCCGTAACAGGATGGGGTAAAGACAGCGAATTCCAGGTTTATATACCTTAAGGGTCTACTTAGCTTCAGTTAAAGTTTGAGGGGCTTGGTGTTTACAGCACCTTCGATAGCTCATCTTCGCTAAGCTCGATGGGCTCCACTGTCTCGTTAATATTGGCCCTGAAGTTACTTAGGGGGATCCCCTGCAAGTAGCAGGAAAATATCGAGCGGATATGTTTGTGCATCACAACCAGCACCCTCTCGCCCGGATATTTGAGTGCGATTTCTCTGATCGTCCTTACGATACGCTCCTGTACCTCGTCCATTGTTTCGGGACCGTTCGGTATAGGGATCGATGTATCTCCGTCAATAAACCACTTCTTGAAATCACTCTCAGGATCGGAAAGGAGATCATCATACTTCTGTCCGTTCCAGTCCCCGTGGTCAAGCTCCCTCAGGTCTTGATGAACCTCAAGCGGAATACCCATGTGCTCGGCGTAGGACTTTGATGTGTTGTATGCTCTTTCAAGAGGGCTAGTAACAATCCTGTTGAACCCAAGAGATTTAATCAATGGCTTGTTCTCTTCGATTTCTGCTAAACCCACATCACAAAGCGGGCGGTCTGTGGTACCAATGAGCCTGTGCTCCAGGTTCCAGTCGGCCTTACAATGTCGCCCGAGATATATCTTTGCAGTCTTTGATTTCTCATTCATAATGGTTTTTCCGGATTTTAAAGAAGCTACTGAACCAGCGGCGCAAATATAACCAGGCATCAATATACCGAGGAGGTTTGAGCTTTACAAGACTACCCCTGATAAATTCTCAATGAGCGGGGCTCCCCTTCTCGTCCTCACCGGGCTTGTATGTTATTTCTGAAGTAAGAGCGTTTTTCTTGAGCTCCGGCAGATACTTGCCGCCCAGCATAACATGGCCCTTGTCCACTCCGTCACTCAGCCTCGACACCAGATAGTCTCTGTCAAGTCCCATAATATTAACTCCATGATCGGATTCAACTAGACAGAGCATCTTCATTCCCTTGCCGTTTCGGTTTGCAAGCTCGTAGATAGCCGAGAAATTAAGAAGCGCCGCCTCCACTGTACCACAAGGTAGCGACGGGTTACGCGCACCCGCATAGTACTCGTTCTTGCCGAACCAATGGGGATCCGGGTACCCATGGAAATGGAGAATCGGCAGCCCGTCTTTTATAAGCTCGGGGATATAAAGTGCCGCCGCCATGGCCTGTGCCAGTATTACATATGTATCAAACGAAGGTCTTATGTCTTTTCTATGCAAATCGACACCCTTGGGCGTCTCTAAATAGAGCTTTCCTTGTATTAGCCCAATCCTTACAATATCGCTCAACGGGTCAAGGTTTGTTTTATTGCTGCCCGAGCGTGAAGTGGCAATCCAGATATCCGGCACCTGCTGATAAATATTCTTCCCTCGTATGGTTGACTTCACGTACCACCTGCCCCTTGAGTTCTGCCTCACCATATCGTCGTCCAGGCTCTCGACCAGCTTAAGCTTGTCCCAAGTCGACTTTCTTATAGTAGCCCGGCCCTCGTACTTTGGCGCCTCTGCTATGGCAATAAATCCGTACGACACCCCCGTTCTTCCTTCCATCACTTTATCCACAACGTCCCGGTGCGATTGCCTGGAGATCTTGTCGCTGAACTTAGAGCCTTGCGGGAAAAGAGAAGTCTCTTTTACTTGTCTGCCCAATTCGGCAAGCTGCTTGGCAAATATCGACTCTGAAGGATCGAACTCACCCTTTTTGAATCTCCCGAGTATGGGAGGTTTAATCGGGGCGTAAATCTTAGGTATAAGCGAATTCAATACGAAAAAGTCGAGCTCTTCGTTCATGAATATTGAATCCGACAGATTCATATTCACAAGCGAAAATCTGTCCGGCGCTATGCCCATTACTATCTCTGACATTGTAGCTATGAGGTTTTTTAGGCCTATCGCAATTTTTTTGTCATAGCTCACTTCTTTGTCTGCGAACTCGGGCTCAAGGGGCATAAGAGTAATTATCTGGGTATTGAACGGGTCCTGTACGTATCTTGCAGTGAAATCATCGGCCCATCCGCTTACTTTCAGGATTTCCATAACCGAGCGTTCGGGGTCTCTCGTATAGCCGTAAATTCTCTCCGCAACCCCGCTAAAGAACTTACGAGCCAGCGAGTACTCTCTCTTAACATCGACTACCGCATGGATGTTCCTTTTTACCTTCCTCATCTTGAGCATCTTTGAGATAAAACCGTTCTGCACATCAGCCGCCTCTTCCCACGGAACAACCTCTACGCCGTGCTCGCTCAATTTCTCCCTGAGCTTGTCTCTGAACCCCATCACTATATGATTGCCGTAATCCCTGGGCAATGGTCTGAAAGTGACTCGAACCTTCTTTGCCATTTCCTTGGGATCCCTCGGATTCACAAAATCCTTCTGATCGGGCATTCCGGTTAAAGTTATTATTGTCTTTATCTCGAGGTCTGCAAACCTTCCACTATCCATATATTTATAAACCTCCGCATACCTTACGACCCTTGTGGGTATAACTATTATTACTCAATATTTACCTTAAAGACCCGTAGTAAGTTAATTAGTGCTCACTATATGTCAGCCACTCTTCCAATATCCAATAGATAACCAATCAATTATAGACTACTTGGGAGAGTTACTCAACTGAGACGAATAAGCCCCTGTAGAGCAATCTGCATTCAGACTGCCTGACTCCTACTCATGTGAACTGCAGTCAAGCAGCATATCAAGTGGTGCTGTCACTTTCTTTTTTTGTAAGAACCTCTTCCATCTGCGATTTCACTATCCTTATCAGCTCTTGCCGGCCCTCCTTGCCCTTGGGCAGCTCTGTTACGTCTATCGGGGGGAATATGGTTACTTTCATTGTCCCCGGCACTATTCCTCTTGAAACATTTGAACGCCTTTCGAGCCCACCCTGCATAACCATTGTAACTACAGGCACCCTCGCCAGCATCGCTATTAGAAACCCGCCTTCCTGAAAATCCTGAAGCTTCCCGTCGGGACTCCTCGTACCCTCAGGGGCCAAAACTACCGAAGGGCCGTTTTTAATGTTGCGGACTATTTTTCTAACTTCATTCGCATCTCTGGCCGACCCGTCCCTTGAGACCAGATAATGCCTTGATAATATGGCAATCCACCCTATAAAAGGCATTCTGCTGACCTCTTTTTTCATTACAGCCTTCCACTCAACCGGCAACACTGACATGAACGAAAACACATCGAATATACTCTGATGGTTATACATAAAAACACAGGGCACCTTGGGTATATTCTCATATCCGCTCACCTCGACCTTTACACGTGTAAAGAACAGTATCAACTTTGCCCACGGTCTAAAAACGTGCTTTGATAAACTGTTTGGAGCAATCAGCGAAAGCACCACTCCATAGGTGCCGAAGATCGTGGTTAGTAATAGAATTACAGTCCAGCTGTAAATAACGTTAAGCATATAGTTATTCCGTTATAATTTATGATATTTCTTGAAGTGCCCCGGGCAAGACTTTAATTGTATAAGTGCCCGGCACTAGCTATAAGGTCTGTCCGTCCATGTGGGCCGGCATCGGGTTAAGCCGGGGTTTTATCTCTCGTTGTCTTTTTGATTCAGCACCCCTTCCATCTGAGATCTTACTACCATTATCAACTCCTTCCGGCCTTCCTTACCCTTAGGCAGCTTGGTTACATCTATCTGTGGAAATATCGTTATTTTCATTGTCCCCGGTACAATTCCTCTTGAGACCTTTGAGCGCCTTTCAAGCCCACCCTGAATAACCATGGTAACCACCGGGACCTTGGCCATCATTGCTATTAAAAATCCGCCTTCCTGAAATGGAAGGAGCTTGCCGTCAGGGCTCCTGGTACCTTCGGGGGCAACGACTACGGAGGGGCCGTCTTTAATCTTCCTGACTATTTTTCTTACTTCGCTCGCATCGCTTGCCGAGCCGTCTCTAGATACAAAATGATGTCCGGAAATTACGGCAACCCACCCTATAAAGGGCATTTTCCCCACTTTCCTTTTCATGATTGCCTTCCATTCAATAGGCAGTACCGACATATAGGAAAACACGTCGAATATACTCTGGTGATTATACATTAATAGGCAGGGCTCTTTCGGAATATTTTCAAGCCCCCTCACATCCACCTTTACGCCGACCGAGAACAATAAAAGCCTAGCCCACGGCCTGACTGCGTAGCGTGATACCATGTTCGGCGCAATTGCCGCAAGCACCAACCCATAGATGCCGAAGAAAGTGGTCAATAATAGAAAAGCTATCCAGCTGTAAGCGGTTCTAAGCATATATTTATTCCTGTATATTAATTCCCCCCGATCGCGCTCTGCGCTCCGGTCTGTCCCCAATTTTATTCCTGCGGGCATCGCTGTGAAGCGCTTGCCTCTGTCCCCATATTTATTCCCCATTGCTCTCCAGACCAAACCCGTCATTGCGAGGCTCCGAAGGAGCTGCGGCAATCTCCTGCAAACTTGGCACCAAACAAACCCGCGCACCCTGAGGCTCTCGAAGGGTCACCTCGGCCTTCTTACTTTATTCCTGCGGGCATCGCTGTACTAATTTTATGCCTGCTCTCGCTCATAAACGACATTCACTCGCTGCCCCCAGCCTCTGTCCCCATATTGATTCCCCCTCGATCGGGCTTCGCCCTCCGGTCTGTCCCCATATTACGTATTATGTAAAGACATTACTTTAAGTGCGCCTGGAACGACTTCAATTTTATGAGTGCCCGGGACTAAATAAAAAGACTGTCCGTCCATGTGAGCAGGCACTTGATCAAAAAGTGTGATCTCCATTGTTTGATCAGATATTATATCCATCTCCTCTATTTCTTTGTAATGTCCCTTGAGCACTTTTGGTATCTTCACAAGACGCGACAGAGGCTCCATATCCCTGATGATGTGAAAATCAAGCTTGCCGTTATCCACCCTGGCTTCAGGGGCAAGTTTGAAACCTCCCTGCGAATGACCGTTCGAGGCCCCTGTAAGCAAGACCTTTCCACTATATCTCCACTCTCCGATGCCGAGCTCAGCATTAAATCCCCTGAATGTAAGAGCCTCAATTACAGAGGACATTAGATAAGCAGCCTGCCCTCCGAATAATCTAAAGCTCTTAAAGCGGTGGGCTACCGCTCCGTCAAGCCCTATACCGAGACCGTTTATAAAATATTTACCACCTAGCCTTCCTACATCCACATTTCTCACTTCTCCGCTAAAAACAGTATCAACGGCCCCCTCCGGTTCAAGCGGAATACCCGCGGCTTGTGGAAAATCATTTCCGCTCCCCGAGGGTATAGTCCCGAATACGATGTCAGCTCCCATGAGCCCGTTTACGATTTCATGAGAAGTCCCGTCGCCGCCAAGACCCACAACGTGTGTAAATCCCTCTGCTTCAGCGCTTCGGGCTATCGCCTCTCCCTCTCCCATCCCGGATGTATACACAAACTTACATTCTATGCCGAGCTTAGCCGCCTTTCTTTCCAATAAAGGAACTATTTTCTTTGTTTGTCCCTTCCCGGCCTTAGGGTTAACAACAATCAAATACTTTCTATCTTTCACAACATTTCCTTTCCCGTTATAATGTAAAAGCATAAAACATAGCATTAATCCGAGTTTTTAACAAAGCCCAATCCCATCTAAACTTGATAAGAGCACGGCAATATGTTATACAAGTTCGTTTAACCAACTAGTTTATGAACAAAACAGGAGGCAATTTTTAATGGTAGAAGAAACACAGGCGTCCAGGCAATCAGGCGATGCCATAAGCATGAAGCAGCTCCTCGAAGCCGGAGTACATTTCGGACATCAGATAAGCCACTGGAACCCAAAGATGAAAGACTTCATATTCGGGAACAGAAACGGCATACATATTATAGACCTGCAACAGACTGTCGGCCTATTCAAAAGATCCTATGATTTTGCGAGAGACGTTGTGGCCAATGGGGGCGAAGTCCTTTTTGTCGGAACAAAAAAACAGGCCCAGGGCATAATTGTCGAAGAGACCGAGCGCGCCGGCATGCCGTATATAAACACACGCTGGCTCGGAGGCACACTCACAAACTTTCATACAATCAGGGCGCGTGTAGATTATCTGCTCGAGCTTAAAAAGCTTGAGGAAGATGGTCAGATGGAACGCCTCCCTAAAAAAGAAGCTAAAAATTTAAGGAGAGAGATGCAGAAGCTCGAGCACCTCTTAGGGGGCATCGTCAAGATGAAATCCCACCCCCAGGCACTCTACATAGTTGACACAAGAAAAGAGCATATCGCTGTTAACGAAGCCAAGATATTGGGAATCCCGATCATAGCCGTAATCGATACGAACTCTGATCCGGCGGATGCGGATTACATTATTCCGAGCAACGACGATGCCATTAGAGCTATTAAGCTCTTCACCTCTAAGATTGCAGAGGCTTGTATCGAAGGCAAACACATATACGAGCAGAAACTCCAATCCGGAGAAGTGGAAGTCAAAGAAGAAGACACTTCTCGTGTAATCGTCGAGAGAAAGGTATTTGTGTTTAAGGACTTTGGTGAAGAAGGCGAGAAAGAAGGAGCTGAATCGGTAGCGGTATCCGAAAGCTCTCCCGGTGAGGTTCAGGCCGGAGCCGCTTCTGTGAGCACACAGGACAGCCAGACAGGGACTAAGGA